>NZ_CADBFF010000021.1:0-72335 GCF_902793885.1 uncultured Succiniclasticum sp. | reverse complement strand
TGTTATGTTTTGTGTGGTAACTTAATTTTAACAGTAAAGATACCAACATGGATTTTTATTTTCAATTTTTACTGTGCAACTTCATTTTACAATGAACCATTTGATTCAATTGAATTATACTGACGATTATTTTAAAGGTCACATTTGGTATAATCAAAATAATATCAGTTACGGGGGATATGATAATTATAAAACAGCAACTGTTGTTTTAGGCCCTGTAGGAAGGACACAAAAGAAAGCTAAAGAATTCGGTATTGATCTGCAAAAAGACTTTAAAATTGGTGAAAAATCCCTGTTAACAGTAGGTACAGACTATAGACATCAGACATATGATGATGTATTGGCTAAGGGTGAAGCAGGAGAGGGCAAAAAAAGCCGTAACATATATTCAGCTTTTGTACAATTGGATCAAAAATTGAGCAAACAAGACAGTATTATTTTAGGCGGTCGCGGAACTTGGACTGGCGGCGCATTCAATGATCAGAATTATCATAATTTTAGTGGTTCTTTCCAATATTTGCATAAGTTTGATGAAAACAAAAGCTTATTCGCCAAAGCAGCGCAATCTTTTATTATGCCAAGTTTTGGTGAAATGTATCCTGTAGGTCTTTTAGGGGGTTCGCCAAACCCCGATTTAAAACCGGCAAAAGGAACGCATTATGAATTAGGATATAAGGCAGTAAACGGTAAATATACATGGAAAGCCACTTTATTCCATATGAAAGTAAAAGATAATATTAGCGCTGATGTTGTAAAAGGTGGTGGTGGTGCCGTTATTGACTATACATATACAAATAATGATTTTAAAAATACCGGATTTGAAATAGGTGTAGAGTCAAAAGCGTCAAAACACTTGGATTGGAATTTAGCTTTTACGATTCAAAATCCTCAAAATCTTAAAACTACTGACGATCCAAAGAACAAAAAATTCGGCTGGCAGAAAAAGTTTGGCAGATATCAGATTACAGGCGGTGTCAATTACCACATTGGCAAGTTTAGGGCTTCCTTTACCGGAAGTTATGTTGGAAATCGGTACATGAGCCCATCCAATGCTGACTCTTATAAAACCAGACCTTATTTCCTGACTTCGCTAACAGCTGGTTATGCGCCGACCAAGAATCATGAGATTAACCTGATTATTGACAACGTGCTTGACAGACGGGATAATGTCTCTAATACAATGAGCAGTAATGGAGCATACTTCACAACGGGGACCAACTTCCTGCTGAGCTATACTTATAAATTCTGATGATTTTCAATAGCGTTTTTGATTTTGCTATACTACTCTTTATGTGTACAGATTTAGTATTTTGTAATTCTTTAAATTTTTTTTAAGCGGCGTACACTAACGCCGCTTTTTTCTGTTTGACCATACAACAGGTATATATTCTATAATTTATCATCATGGCGTCTCAGTAAAATTATTAGTGCTTGTATTGTTGCATGAGGCTACTGTATGAAAAACCTGATTGTAATTTTAACCAATGTGGAACGGCAGTGCCAGCGACTGAATCAGGCTGTCCGTACATTAAAGGAAGAAAAGCAGATTCATTCGGAATGCGCGAGCCTTTTTTTTAACAGCGAAACCCATTATACGGAAGCGATTGAGCGCACGCTGTTGCGTTCATCTATAGTGTTTTTCCTCTGGCAGGGAGCGGTGTATCCTACAGAGTTCAGCAATGCCTGCAAACGTTTTCTGCAAACACAGCAAAAACGGTTTATCATGGGTTCTTCCACACAGCCGGAGGTGGAAGTAGTTAATGCAATTGAAACAGCGGCGTTGGCACAGGTCAGTCAGTATATTTTTAACAGCGGGACGGATAATTACCGTAACCTGTGGCTGTATCTGTGCGCGGAGTTTGCCGGTGAGAAGGTATCCTATCTGCCGCCCGCTGCCTTCCCCTGGATGGGAGCAGCGGATTTAAGCGGCAGTAAACATGAAAAAACTCTCGGAAGATCTGCAGCCGTTGGACAAGAAGAGGACGCGCGCCCCCTTGTAGGCATCCTGTTTGCCAGGGAGAACTGGATCTGGCAGGAGGTTACCTATTTAAAAGAACTGGTGAGGGTGCTGGAAGCAGAAGGCCTTCGCACGCTTCCGGTCTATTGCCTGTGGTGCGACAATATAGCGGAAAACGCGCCGGGTCTTTCACGTGCAGTTAAAAAGTACTTTTATAAAGACGGGAAATGCATTGTCTCCGCAGTCGTCAACACCTTTAAGATCAGTCTGACTCTCAGCAGCCAGAATGATAAAAACTTTATGAAGGATTTGAACGTTCCGGTACTGCAGGCGTACAACCTGCTTCGGGATTTCGAATCCTGGTGGGAATCCTATACGGGGATGATTCCGGTAGAACTGTCCTGCAATGTAATCCAGCCGGAAATTGACGGCGTCATCCATGGAGGTCCTGTTTCATACAAGGATTCTGACAGGGATGGCATTGCCTGGTATGCACCGTTGCAGGAACGTATCAAAGCCTTTGCCCGCAAGGTAAAAAAATGGGCAGTTCTTTCCTATTTAAATAATGCAGAGAAGCGGATCGCTGTCATCTTCCATAATTATCCTCCCGCTAACGACAGCATCGGCAGCGCTCAGGGACTGGATTCCCCTGCCAGCGTAGTGCTGTTGCTGCGCGCCATGCAGGAAGCGGGGTACAAGATGGATTTTTTGCCGGAAAACGGAAAGGAGCTAATTGACAGGATAACAGCAGGCTTTACCAACGACAGGCGTTTTCTTACGGAAAAACAGATAGAAAAAGCAGCGGGAAGTGTCTTGGCTGAAGAGTATAAGAAGTGGTTTAGTAAACAGGATCCCGTTGTACAAAAAGAGATGACGGCTTCCTGGGGTGAAGCGCCGGGCACCGTGTTTTATCATAACGATGCCCTGTTGATTCCCGGCATCCCCAACGGCAATATTTATATCGGTATGCAGACGCCCAGAGGGTTTGGCGAAGATCTGGGCAAGATCATCCATGACTCTGCCTGTCCGCCAACTCACCATTATCTGGCGTACTACAAATGGCTGCGGGATACCTGGAAAGCAGATGCGGTCATCCATGTGGGGACCCATGGCTCTCTGGAATGGCTGCCGGGCAAAAACGCGGGGCTTTCCGGGAAATGTTACCCGGATGTTGCATTGGGTGACCTGCCAGACATTTATCCTTATTACGTTACGATCGTCGGGGAAGGGATCCAGGCAAAACGGCGGGGCTCCGCCTGCCTTATCGGTCATCTGAACCCGCCAACCGGTCAGGCGGAAGTGTACGAGGATCTGGCAGAACTGGAAAAGCTGTTGGACGAATACGCCCAGTTAAAAGTACAGCAGCCCGGCAGTGAAACGGTTGTGCAGGAAAAGGTGCTGGACAAGATTGCGGTCATGCATCTGGAAGAAGAACTTCCACGGGAAGATTTACCTGCAGATGATTACATATTAAAAGTGCACACCTACGTGGAAAAACTGAAGCATATGCAGATCCGTACGGGACTTCATGTCTTGGGCTCCCCGCCGGAGGGCGAGGCTCTGAAAGAGTTCCTGCTGGTGCTGACCCGCGTGGAAAACGGGGAGATTCCTTCGCTGCCAAAGATAATCTGTTCAGCTTTTGGACAGGATTATTATAAATTGGAAGAAAAGAGCGGGGAAATGCTTCCGGACGGGCAGACCTGTGCACAACTGCTTGACCGGGTGTGGGAAATCTGTACGGATATCGTTGCATACCTGATGGAACACGGGCTGAATGCAGAAGCGGGTAATTCCTTACTGGTTTCAGAGCAGGTGCAAAATTTGCAGTTAGACGCAGAGAATACTGAAAATCTGAAAACGGTTGTAACGTTTATCACGGAGGAACTGGCTCCCAATCTGGCAAAGACGAAACAGGAAATCACGAATACCCTGCGGGCGCTGGACGGAGAGTTCATCGAACCGGGACCGGGAGGCGCTCCTACCAGCGGCCGGGCAGATATCCTGCCCACCGGACGTAATTTTTACGGCGTCGATCCCTACAATATTCCAACACCGGTAGCCTGGGAGATTGGGAAACTGCTTGCGGATCAGGCGGTGAACCGTTTTATCAAAGAAGAAGGGCGCTATCCGGAAAGCATCGGGATGGTCATTTGGTCAGATTCCAATATGCGCAGCAACGGGCAGGATATTGCGGAGTTCTTTTACCTGATGGGGGTGCGGCCGGTCTGGCAGAAAGGCAGCCTGCGTGTAAAGGATCTGGAGGTCATTCCGTTAAAGGAGTTGAAGCGCCCCCGCATTGATGTGACGGCCCGGATCAGCGGTCTGTTCCGGGATACCATGCCTTCCGTGGTAGAAATGATGGAAGAAGCGGTGAACCTGGTGAAAGCGCTGGACGAATCGCCGGAAGAGAATTATATCAAAAAGCATGTGGAACAGGACGCGGCGAATCTGGAAATGGAAGGCGAAGACAAAGAGACGGCTTATGAACAGGCGTCCTGGCGTATCTTCGGCTGCCCGCCAGGAAGTTATGGGGCCGGGGTAGCCCACATGATTGAAGGGAAAAACTGGGAAACGGTCCATGATCTGGCTGAAGTATATGTACGCTGGGGCGCACATGTTTACGGGAAAAACATGCAGGGCAGTTTTTCGCCCCAATTGTTCCGGAAGCGTCTTGCCACAATTGATATTACCATTAAGAACACAGATAATCACGAGGTACATCTGCTGAACTCGGATGACTTCAATGCTTATTGCGGAGGGATGAACGCGGCGGTACACAGCATCCGGGGCAAAATGCCAAAATGTTACATCGGTGACAGTGCGGACCGGGCCAAAGCGGAGACCCGCAGCCTGGGTGAGGAAATACGCCGCGTGTTTCGGGGTGAGAGTATGAACCCCAAATATATCCAGGGCATGAAGAAGCATGGATACAAAGGAGCATCGGATCTGGCAAATCTGGTAGCCCATGCCTATGGCTGGGACTGCACCAGCGAGGTATTGGAAGACTGGATGTATGAAGGCTTTGCAAAAAAACTTGCTTTGGATCCGGAAATGCGGCAGTGGATGAACGAAGTGAACCCCTGGGCACTGCACAGAATGGCGGAAAAACTTCTGGAAGCGGAACAGCGGGGCATGTGGAACGCGTTACCGGAAACAAAGGACGCGCTTCGCAAACTGTATATGGAACTGGAAGGCGAACTGGAAGAACGGGCGGAATAAGGAGGACGATAAGATGTTAGGTTTACCGGAAGAAGAACAGTACCGTTTGCTGTGGGAGAAGTACGGATTATCGGAAGATAAAGCCAGGGCATTAAAAGGAAAAGGTTTTTCCTATTACGACCTGGATAAAGGCTCCATGTATGCCTATGTAGCGCAAAAACCTCTGGAAGATGTGCTGGAGCTGCGAAGGGAAAATCCCTGGATGAAGGTTGAACTGTTGCTGAACATTACGCCGCAGCTTTTGCATGACAGGGACTTGCTGCGTAAGGCCGAATGCGCGGAAAAATGGTGGGGCATCAAAGCGGATCTGGTGTACCGCAAGTTTATGGAAGGCTATCCTATCCACTATATCCGCATGGCTTATATTATTTCACAGCATTCTTCCATGACGGTGGAGGAAATTTTGGAAAAAAGAAAACGTTCTGTCAAATGGGCTGTCTGGGCACAGGAGAATCTTGGCATCGCGCCGGAAGATTTAAAGAGATGGATTAAGGAGATGCCGAATCCTTCCGTAGCCAAAAAAGCAAAATAAAATAATCCCTTTTTTTCTGTCGCTATATAGTATATAATAATTTAATAGAACAGCTTCTCAATAAGAATTCTTTTATTATATAGAGAAAGACAGGGACAACAAATGCAGCAGGAGACGGTCATTCAGCTTCAGGATCTGACAATCGGTTATGAGAATAAGATTATCATCAGCGGCATCAACGCTGACATTCATACGGGCGAGCTAGTTGGTATCATCGGACGTAACGGCGCGGGCAAGAGTACGTTACTGAAAACGATCCGGGGTCTGCTTCCCGCTAAGGCAGGAAAAGTTTTGTATTTTGGCCAGCCTCTTGCTTCCTATGGAGAAAAGGAACTGGCCCGGCGCGTGGCCTACCTGCAGCAAAATGTGGAGACAGGTTTTGGTTATACGGGGCTGGACATTGTGCTGACCGGACGTTATCCCTATATGAAGTGGTGGGAAAGTGAAACGGATGAGGACAAATCCCTGGCCCGGGACTGTATGTCTTATACAGGCACACTGGATTTGGCGGAACGTCCGGTGACAGAAGTTTCCGGCGGTCAGAAGCAGCGCATCCTGCTTGCCAAGGTGCTGGCCCAGCAGACGCCGGTGCTGTTTCTGGATGAACCGACGACCGGGCTGGACATGGTATACCGGGAAGAAATATTCCGGTTTGCCAGGGAATTGGCCAATATGGGCAAGACCATTTTGATGGTAATCCATGAGCTTGATCTGGCTGCGGCTTATTGCAGCCGCATCTTTCTGCTGGGTGAAGGAAAACTGCTGGCCGACGGCTGTCCCGACGAAGTTTTTACAGAAGAGCTGCTGAGCCGTGCCTATGAAGCGGACATTATAGTAGGAAAGAATCCGAAAAGTGGGCGGCTGGAGATAACGACGCGGGAAAATTCCCAGGCAAAAGAAAAGGAAAAAGATTTACTGAAGAAGATTTGTGTGCAACAACAGACAGGACGGAATTTTGGATGAAACGGCTCATTACTCTGCTGGTTTTCATATTTTTTCTGTTACAGGTAACTGCCGGATTTGCAGGCAGGCAGTTAGACGCGGTATACCCGTACAGTCTGGAAAAACAGCTGATTCGTACTGTAACCGGCCGCAGCACGCTGCCGCTTTATGTTAACTTAACAAGCTATGATATACCCCGCATGCAACAGGCAGAAGTTTCTGTAAAGCTGCCTGAGGGGTTCTCTGCATTGCCGAAGGAAGGCTGGCAGATTTATAAAGGCGGTGCGTCCGCGCACTGGCAGACAGAGGCCTGGTACGGCCAGAATTTTGATTTGTTGTATCTGCAGGCGGATGAAGGCGCGGTGTCCGGTACGAAAGAAATTGAGATTACTGTGGCCGGAAACGGGTGGGAAGAAAGAAAAAACATTAATTTCACTTATGACGCGGCAGGGGAAACGATCGGGCAGCCGCAGCCGGAGAGCAGGAAACCGGACAAGGCGAAGTTTAACTGGTATATCCAGTCGGTTTCGCTTCCGGTAGATGTTTATGGCCGTCGTGACGACAGGGCGGAAAACGGTGTTGTGTATGTGCGGGATACTACGTTTGAAAGTTTCCGCAACCGGATGAAAGGCGACGGGGCTACCAACTGGTCTGCGGTTTTCAATCATCCGGCAACCTTTCTGCTGCTGGATATGCGCAATCCCCAGCGGGATATCCGCGTCCTGAAATTTAAGGCACAGCTGCTGGACCGGGTCAGCGGGCAGGTTATAGAAGGCCTGATTACAGCCGGGACAACCAATCATGATACGGGTGAAGGCTGGGCCGGCAAAACCGGGGAGGGCGCGGAAACAACAGCGCTTATCTCTCTGGACGGCAAAAAGTCGCAGGCGTTTATCCTGCCTTTGTATGTAGATTATTTTACAATTCTGGAAGGGGATTATACATTACGGGTCACTGTCAGCGGCGGTGACCAGCAGAAAATACAGGAGGTCCCTCTGACGATAGCCCGGAAACACAGTCTGGGATTGTTTGCGGTGGGATTTGCTTTTGTATGCTTTTTAATCACGCTGCTGCTGTTACTGCGCCTGAAACAGTGTGTGTTTTCCATCGGCGCCAAAGGCGCCATAACGGTAGCTTTGTTTGCTGCGATTTCTTTTGGCGGCATCGCATTGCCTTCAACCATTTTGGGTGATCTGGTCCATGCCCTGCTGGGACCTTTTTCCGGTCTGGTCACCGGACTCCTGAGCGGCATTATGCAGTACCTGCTGATTGTTTCGCTGTTGGTTCTGTACCGTAAGCCCGGTGTGCTTACGTTGTTATATGTACTGAAATTTATGCTTTCCGGGATTATGTTTGGGCATTTTTCACCGATTGGGGTGCTGAGCACCTCCGTATACATCGTGGTGACGGAATTCCTGCTATGGGTAAGCGGCTTCTATAAAAAGGAAAACCTGGACACGAAATATATGTTTTTTGTTGCCCTCGTATTAGGTCTGGGTGATGCCCTGATTACGTTTGTGAATTTTGAACAGATGATGTTCTTTTACCGTTTGTATTACGCGGACTGGTTCCTCGCCATGTATATGCTGGTAAACGGATTGCTGTACAGCAGCATCGGCAGCTGGATCGGCTTTAAGACCGGGACCAAACTGCGCCAGGTCGTCAGCGAATAGGAGGATGGCATGTTACATATAGATGATGTATCCTATCGTTACCAGAGCCGTAATACCTGGACGCTGAAGCATATCGACCTTAAGATGGAACAGGGGGAGATGGTCCTGTTGGCCGGCCGCAGCGGCTGCGGCAAGTCGACGCTGATCAAAATCATCAGCGGTCTGGTGTCGGAAGACGGTCAGGGAACACTGAAAGGAAGGATTTTATTAGACGGTCAGGATATTACCTTCTGGCCGCCGGAAAAAATCGGCCTGCTGGCAGGTACGGTATACCAGAGTCCGGATGACCAGTTGTTTGCCATGACGGTGGAAGACGAGGCCGGCTTTGCCCTGGAGAACCAGGGAGCGGAACCGGAAACGATTCGGAAAGAAGTGGCGGAGACTTTACGTCGTGTGGGGTTAAAAGGCTATGAAAAATACAGTATCCACCAGCTTTCCGGCGGACAGCGGCAGCGTCTGGCGCTGGCTTCCATTTTAATCACGAAACCGCGCCTGCTGATTTTGGACGAACCGGTAAGTCAGATGAATCCCCAGGGCGTGCAGGTGTTTATGGAATTGTTGCTTGACCTGAACAGGGATGAAAACATTTCCATTTTGATGATAGAACACAGGGTCAATGAGCTGGCCAGGTATTTTAACCGTCTTGCGGTCATGAAAGACGGGGAAATATTATATGATGGGGCCATGGATGAGGCCTGGCCGTTTTTGACGGATAAACCGGACCTGGGTCTGCGGGAACCTCAAAGTGTAAAGCTGGGGCGTTTGCTTCATTTATCCCATCTGACTTCCGACAAAAATGAAACAGCGGAGATGATTTGCAAAGAGTGCGAGATAGACAGGTTTTGCAAACAGCAGCAAAAGGCAGAACAAGCTTCCGCGAATCCACTGGTCAGGGCAGAAAGCATACGGTTCCGTTATCCGGGCGTGGAAGAAGATACGCTGCGGGGTCTGGACTTCATTTTGCAGGAAGGGCAGATAACCGCCATGATGGGATTTAACGGCGCCGGAAAATCTACCTTATTAAATTTGCTGGGAGGACTTACGGAACCTTCCGGGGGAACGCTGCTGCTGAATGGGATTCCTGTCCAGAAAGCCCTGGGAAAGGTGGGCTATCTCCTCCAGGAAGCGGATCTCATGCTGCTGGCGGATACGGTTACGGAAGAACTGGCCTGGAAAAACCGGGGAATGACGCCGGAAAAGATCGCTGTCATGCTGGAACAGCTGAATCTGACTTTATACGCGCAGGATTTTCCGCTGGCTTTAAGCAAGGGGCAGCGGTTGCGGGTCGTGTTAGGAGCCATGCTGGCCAAGGAGCCGCGTTTATTGCTGCTGGATGAGCCTACTACCGGGCAGGATGAAAGCAGTCTTTCTGAAATCAAAAAACTGCTGTTGGATTTTAAAAATAATGGGGGAAGCGTCTTTATCTGTACCCATGATATAGAGCTTGCGTCCCAGATTGCGGACCGGGTGATGCTTTTGGAGCAGGGGAAGATTGTGGCGGACGGACCGGCGGATGAAATCTTATGCGACCGGAAACTTCTGCTGCAAAGCGGGCTGACGGTCCCGGCAGTGCTGGATATTGCGGAACGTTTGGGGATTCCTCCCTGCGTCTCGGAAAAGGAGGTAAGCCATTATGTCCATGCATCAGTTGTGGGAAGGAACTGATGCGAGGTTCTGGGCGCGTGAAATTAACGGGCGGACCAAGCTGATCATACTGTTTTTATTTGCGGTTCTGATGATTACGGTAGATAATCCCCGCACCCTGTTTGTATTATTTATGGTAACATTGCTGCTGCATCTGGCGGCGGGAACTTCTTTCTATAAATGGAAAGTGATGGCGGTTTTGCTGATGCTTGGCCTTTGGGGCAGCATGGTGAGCCAGGCCCTGTTCTTTTCCCAGTCCCCACGTACGGCTTTGTTTGTGCTCATTCCCCCGGATTCCTCTCTGTTGGGGGAGATAACGGGCGGCTTGTTTATCTATCGTGAAGGCATCTTATACGGAGCGGTGCAGGGGTTGCGTGCGGCATCCATGCTTTCATTGGGGCTTCTGGTCTGCTGGACCAGCGATCCCCGGCAGTTGCTGAATGCGCTGCTGGCCTGGCGTCTGCCTCCCCAGGTTGCGTTTATGCTGGTGACGGCGATCCGGTTCCTGCCGGTGCTGGCAGCGGAAACGGGAGAGATTATTACGGCCCTGCAGCTTCGCAGTGAAACCCAGAGGGGGCGTACCGCAATAGTGCAGCATATTCCTTATATCGCAAAGCCTTTGTTGGCACGCTGTCTACGCAGGGCGCAGACGCTGGCGCTGTCCGTGGTCAGCCGGGGCTTTTTCTCGGCTAAAGTATCTCAGATCCGCCAGTCCTGGAAAACAGCGGAACAGGCCGGCTGTATTGTGTTTTTCCTGTTCACCCTGGCAGTGGTGGGCAGCAAGCTTTGTTATGTGTTGTCTGAACAGGGGCTGTATTTTGGGGTGCTCCGGAAAATTTATGATATATCCAAGATGTATTTGTAAGTATCTTCAGGTGGCTTATGGGTAAGAAAATCAAGAGTTTACTGATTCTGTTTCTGTTTGCCTTGTCTTGCTGCGCCTTGTTCTGGCTTACCGGCAGCCGGACTCCCTGGACTGTTTTCCAAAGCATCCGGGGAAAGGACGGGGTAAGTGTATTTCTGGGCGACATGCCTGCGGAGAACTATGACCGTATGGGCTTCACCAGAGCGCAGATACTCTACGTGGGTGCAGAGGATGCCTGGCTGGTGGGAACGGACAAGGGAGAACTGTTTTTGTTCGATATGACAGGAAAGCAGTTATGGAAACGTTCCCTGGGTATCGGAAAACTGGTATCCCTGGCTTTGACGGGAGACGGAAAGCTGGCCTATGTGGGGGAACACAGTGCGGACGGCAATTTATACGCGGTTAATGTGCACACAGGCGATATCGAATGGAAACACAAAGCGGCCGATTATATCGGTGTGGATTCGCAGAACCGGTCCCTGCCGGCTCCGGTCCACATCGCAGTGGATAAAGCAGGGAATGCTTTCGTAAACATGTACCGGTTCGTTATGAATAAAGATGGCAGGCGCGGTTATAATGGACGGATGATAGCTCTTGATCCGCAGGGAAAGTTTTTATGGAAGTTCCCAAAGGACGAGACTATTGACAGCTGGATCAACTGGTGTGATGTCAGCGACGGAACGGGAAGGGTTGTCATAGCTACCAGCGCCTACGATTTTCATCCCGATATGAAATATAAAAAGACCCTGTATATCATTGATAAACATGACGGTTCTGTTTTAAACGAGACCTTTGTTAATCCGGTGAAACCTTTTAACAATACAGTGCTGCGGGGCAGCCCTACCTTTTCCGCGGATGGGGAGTATCTGGCAGGGACCGGCAGTGACGGGCGCGGTTTCCTGTTTGACAAAAACGGAAACGTTGTCTGGTGGCGTTTTCTCTCAAAACCAGCGAAAGTGGACGGATCCTGGATCAATGCTTCCGGACGGGACGGGTATATAAGGCCGGAGGGCGTTATTTTTTCCACCATCAATACATTTAACAGGGAAAACTGGCAATTGCCTACCCCGGTGGAACATCCCAGCAACAACAGCCTCTTTGTGTTTAAACTGGACGGGACTTACAGATATCAGTATCGCGCTCTGGGCACGATTGAAAATATTGACTTTGCTTCGGAAAAACTGGCGGCCTGTTCGGTGGGACGCAATGTGAGGACCCATGATTACAGTGCGCACGGAGCTTTGCTTCTGAATCTGGAAAACGGAAAGAAAGAACGCTTTTTCCATACGGAGGGTCCCTGTCAGGCTGCAGCCATCAGCCATGACGGGAAAAAGATGGCTGGCGTGGAAGCGCCGGCCATGACGCCGGAAGGGAAACTGATCGGATCGTACCGGTTGCATATATGGGATTTGCGGACAGGGAGCTGACCGTTATGCTAAAATCATTATTTACATATTATAAGCCGTACAGGCGGACCGTTTGGGCGCTGTTGCTTCTTTCGCTTTTTTCCGCAGCGCTGGATCTGGTTTTCCCGATGCTGGTACGTCATATTATGGATGTGGAACTACCGGGAAAAAATATCGAAAATATTTTCCGTATGATCGTCATTCTCTTCGTGCTGTACTGTGTCAGCTTTGTCTTATCCTATATTGTGCAGTATAAAGGGACACTGGTTTCTGTTGACATGGAAAATGATATGCGGCAGGATCTTTTCCGGCATCTGGAAAAGATGTCTTTCCGTTATTTTGACGATAATAAAACCGGCCAGCTGCTGTCACGTATCACCACAGATCTGACGGAGATCGGGGAACTGACTTTCAAGGGGCCTAATGACGTCCTCATCTGTTCCATAACCATGTTGGGAACCATTGCCATTCTGATCTGGATGAATCCGGTGCTGGCATCGTTTATTGTACTGCTGCTTGTTGCGAAAACCGTACATACTGTCTACATTAACCGCAAAATGAAACAGCGGTTCCGGGCCAACCGTGTGTTATACGGTGATGTGTCCGCACAGGTTACGGAAGATTTGAACGGGATCCGGCTGATCAAGGCTTTCGCCCTGGAGGAACAGGAGGCCGGACGCTTTGCAGAGAAGTGTGATACGTATATTGCCGGCCGGCGTAAGTCGACACGTCTGGTAGCTTATTTTTCCGGAAGTGTAGCCTTTTTCAGCAATCTGATCAATGTGGTGATGATGGGCGTGGGCGGCTGGATGATTGCCACAGACAGGTTAAAACTCAGTGATTTTGTAGCCTTTTTGTTATACGTGAACCTCTTTATGAAACCGCTGCTGCGCCTGACTGTGTTTGCGGAAATGTATCAGCGCGGCATGGCCGGTTTTTCCCGGTTTTATGAAATCATGCAGATTGAACCGGAGATTCAGGACGCTCCGGATGCTGTTGAATGTAAGGACGTGAAAGGCGAGATCGTTTTTGATAATGTCAGCTTCAGCTACGGAAACGGAGTGGTTCTCAGGAATCTGACCCTGACGGTAAAGCCCGGGGAAAAAATTGCGTTTGTAGGGGAAACCGGAGCAGGCAAAACTACCGTTGCCAGCCTGTTGCTTCGCTTTTATGAACCGCAGCAGGGGAGGATTTTGCTGGATGGCAGGGATATACGGGAATACACGCAGCAGTCCCTGCGCCGGGCTATCGGTCTGGTCCAGCAGGATGTCTTTCTGTTTTCTGATTCTGTGAATTATAATATTTCTTACGGTAACGCTTCCGTCAGTCATGCAGATATAAAAAAAGCAGCCTGCCTGGCTGCTGCGGAAGAGTTTATAGAAAAACTTCCGGAAAAGTATGAAACATGTATCGGCGAACGGGGAGTGAAGCTCTCCGGCGGACAGAAACAACGTATTGCCATTGCCAGAGCCTTTCTCAAAAACCCGCCTGTCCTTGTGCTGGATGAAGCAACTTCTTCCTTAGATACCGCAACGGAAAAAATCGTGCAGGAATCACTGGAAAAACTGTCCGCGAACCGGACGACCATTACCATTGCCCACAGACTTTCTACAATAGTTAATGCTGACAGGATTTTTGTGCTCCGGGACGGCATCGTGGCAGAAACCGGGACCCATGAACAGCTGATGTACAAAAACGGGATATATAAAAAGCTTTATGAGCTAAGCGAGAAATAAATACAACGCTGATGAATTGTTTTTGCGCAATACATTCGAATTGATAAGTGTTCCCTGAAGAAACGCAACGCATTTGTGTTGGCATAAATGCCGCTTAAATCCGCTTTCTTTCAACAGTCTCTTTGTAAAGTTTTTCCCGTTGGGCAGAATTTGTAAAATTCTTCAGTTTGCAATACACGATGCGACGGACAGAGGTATCAATATCTGCCTGGGAAAGTTTTCCGTCTTTTACAGCCTGCAAGGTGCTGCTATAGATACGTTGTTGTATCTCCGGGTTATGACAGCTTAGCAGAATATCTGTTCCGGCCTGAATGGCAACGACGCCGATTTGTTCCGGTGTATAGCCTTCGCTGACGGCGCCCATATCCAGATCGTCGGTGATGACGATGCCCTGATAACCCAGCTGGCTCCGCAGCATTTGTTTCAGGATGACAGGCGAAAGGCTGGCAGGTTTTGTATCAAAGGCAGGGTAGCGGATATGGCCAGCCATCACCATGAACTCGTGGTGCGGATACTGGTCGATGATGTTCCGGAAAGGCAGCAGGTCTTCCTGTAAAATGGTCTGCCGGGGTACATTCACTACAGACTGATCAGTATGAGGATCGGTTTCGCTGCGTCCCATGCCGGGGAAATGTTTGACGGTAAACAGAACACCGCTGTCCCGTAAACCGCGGCAGGCTTGTTCCCCGAAAGCTGTAACCTGCTGCGGTGTAGTTCCGTAGGAACGTCCGTGCATGCGGCTGCTGATGTCTAACACCGGAGCAAAATCAAGATTGAAACCCAGTTCGTGAATATCTTTTCCGGTATTGTTTGCATGGTTGTATGCGTCTTCCGGTTTGCCTGCTGCACCGATTTCAGCAGCGGCAGGCGCCGTATAGGCATGCTGCTTCATGCGGGTGACGAGGCCTCCTTCCTGATCTACCGAAAGGAAGAGGGGAAGGGCGTATTTGTTCAGAACGAGATTACGCAGAGAGGCGTTTAATGCTTTTACCTGTTCCCTGTTTTCCATGTTCCGGTCAAACAGGATGACGCCGCCTGCATGCATAGAGGAAAGTGTGTTTTTTGTGGTTTCCGTAAGTGTGGTTCCATGAATCCCCACAAACATCATCTGGCCGATTTTTTCTTCCAGCGTGAGTTTGTCTGTGACGGCAGAAGCCATCTGCCTGAGACCATGCTCCGTGGCCCAGGTTTCAACAGACGGTTGCGTATCGTTTGACTGAATGTTTCCTTTTTCTGCGGCGCTGCAGCCGCAAATCAGAAATAAAACAAGTAACAATATGTTTACTGCTGAAAATTTCTTTTTCATTATTACATACCTGCTCTCCAAATATATTGCAATTACTCTCATTATATCATAATATTATAGCATAAGCTCCCGGGAATTACCGCCTGTAAAGATGGTATGTCAGTTTTGGAGGTAAGCGATATGAAACTGTGGAAATATTATCTCCTGTCATGTGTAAGCGGATTATTGACACTTATGTTTTCTGTGGGCGGCGCTCTGGCGTTTGTAACGTATATTAGCAGTTCTTCTACTGTAGACGGAATTATGCGCAAGGGTCACATGAGCGTGATGGAATTTATCCTGCCCCTGTTTCTGATTGGTATCGTCTGTTTTATCCTCTATCTTTGTGTTTCACTTTTTTGCATCTTCCGTAAACTTCGGACAGAAGAGCACCGTGTACTGCATTTTTTGCTGAATCTGATTCTGTATCTGGCAACGGCGGTGGGAACGGTACCTTTATTGATACTGTTGTTTAATTAGGAAATTGACTTTTACATAGATTTTTACTATAATTTATTTAACAAAGTAAATAGTAGAGTTTTTGGACTTGTGTAACTCTCTGTGATAATAATTGATGGCAGAGACTCTTTCGTCAACATTTTTTCTCTGACTGGCTTCGACGATGTTAGAAAGGACGGGCGCCATGGGCGAAAAGTTTAAAACTTTTATTTCCTGTACAAAAGAAGACAACATGAAGTTGCTTGCGTTTGTAATTGTGTTGCTTGCCATCATTGCATTCTTTGGCTGGTAATGACAATGTGTTTTTTGTGAATTATGCAATTTATCTATACAATATATTGTAGATTTGTGTTATAATATATTAGTAGTGGCGTTTTGTCTGATTTTGTTTTCGGTCTTTTTATAATTTGTAGATTGATTCTGCAAATCCGGACAAGCGTTTTCCGGTTTGCGGGGATTCTGTAAAATGGTTTTGAAAAATAACAATTTTGACTGCGAAGGTGTGATTTCATGAAAAAATCAAAGCCTGGTATTTTTGTATATATGTTAGCCTATCTTGCGATTCTGATGCGCTGGATGCGCCAGAGCACGCTGGGCAAAGTGGTGACGGCGGGCCTTTTGATTGTGCTCGTCAGCGGTACATACAATCATTTGAGTGCGGCTCCTTTTTTTGCGGATAATGCCCAGCCCAAACTGACAGAGACAGAGAAGATTGAGCAAAAGGGGCAGGAAGAGATTGCCAAAAAGGCAGAAGTGCAGAAACTGAAAGTGGAAGAGGCCAAGGCGTTGGCCCAGCCTGTGACGAGCCACACTTACAGTTTGGTTATCACGAAAAGCGCATACCGGATTTCCCTGTTGGATAACGGGACTCCGATTAAGGAATATAACTGTGCGGTAGGCCGTAATCCGGGACAGAAGACTAAAACGGGTGACTCAAGGACTCCCGTGGGGACCTTTAAAGTAGAATCAATCAATCCTTCTTCCGACTGGGTGTCTGATGAAGACGGCAAGGGGGCTTATGGACCTTGGTTCATTACCCTTGATACCCGTGAGCTGAGCAAGGGCGAGTGGAACGGTATTGGCATTTCCGGCACGAACAAACCGGAAGGACTGGGAAGGGCTTCTTCAGCTGGCAGTATCCGGGTACGGAACAGCGATATTGAAGAAATCAAAAAGTTCGTGAAGGTCGGCACGGTCGTTACGATCAAAGAGTGATAAGCAGGCAAAGAGTTATTCCACAAAGAGACACTTGCGGAGTAACTCTTTCTTTTTATAGCGCTGCGTTTTATGTTTAGGGTAACCGCAGGATTTGCAGGGGACCCGGAAAGAGAGATTGCTGTGAAACAGAATCAGAAACTGGCTAAACTTACCGTGGTACTGATGGCGTTATTGATGCTGTTTTCTACTGTACTCATAGCGGGTTGCAAGGAAGAAGGTACGGGGAAAGAAAAACCGAGCGTTACAGGGACGCAAAAATCACAGGAACAGATTGCCGCGGAAAAGAAAGCCAAAGAAGAAGCAGAGAATAAAGCGAAGGAAGAAGCGGGAAAGAAGGCTAAAGAAGCGGCGGAACAGAAGAAAAAGGAAGAAGAAGAAAAAGCCAAACAAGAGAAAGAACTGATCAAACGGAATGCAGATCAGAAAAAGTATTGGGTGCATATTAAAAAGAGCGCTTTTACCTTGTATTTGCTGGATGATAAAAATACTGTGATCAAAGCCTATGACTGTACCCTGGGAAAAAATCCGGGGCAGAAACAGAAACGTGGCGACATGAAGACGCCTACCGGCACCTTCTACGTAGATGAAATTGATGATGCGTCCGCCTGGACACACGATTTCGGCGATGGCAAGGGCGAAATCAAAGGAGCCTATGGTCCCTGGTTCATCAGTATCAATACCGATGAAATGAGCAAAGGGGCCTGGGGTGGAATCGGTATCCATGGAACGCACAAGCCCCATGTGATGCGCGCCCGGGATTCGGAGGGCTGTATTCGTCTGCAGAATCAGAATGTAAACGAACTGAAACAGTACGTGCGTGTCGGGACAAAAGTTGTAATTGAAGAATAACGTTTTTGTGGAATCGCAGTTATAGGTGCTTTAATAGAAATATAAAGCAAAAATGATTGCGTGGTATGGTGTTGTGGGGAATGAAGTAAATTGAAAAAGATAGATCCCGCCGTGTACCTGTTCTCGTTGGGACATCTATCCGTAGACTGGTGTCAGGGAGCGATTCCGGCGTTGCTGCCCTATTTTATCCGCAATTATGATTTATCCTATCAGGCTGCAGGAACGCTGATTTTTGCCAATGTGCTGGTTGCTTCCGTATTGCAGCCGCTGTTCGGGTATTATTCGGACCGCATTTCCCGCCCCTGGTTCATACCCT
The DNA here is from genome assembly GCF_902793885.1 of uncultured Succiniclasticum sp. Classification (NCBI taxonomy): domain Bacteria; kingdom Bacillati; phylum Bacillota; class Negativicutes; order Acidaminococcales; family Acidaminococcaceae; genus Succiniclasticum; species uncultured Succiniclasticum sp. The sequence continues at coordinate 54,234 of NZ_CADBFF010000021.1, read as the reverse complement.
TGGGGACTTTGTTTTGCGGGATTTCCGTTGCGTTGATGGGGCTTTGTACATCCTATTCTGCTATTTTTGCGGCAGCCATGCTGAGCGGTGTGGGCAGCGCGATATTTCATCCGGAAGCGGCGCTGATGGTCAATCGCATAGCGGCACAGGCTAAGGGGCAGGCGTTGGGAACATTTTCGGTGGGCGGCAACGCAGGGTTTGCGGTTGGACCGATTGTAGCCGGCTTTTGTGCTTATAAAGCGGGGATTCATTCCCTGCTCATATTTTTTATCGTAAATGCTGTTCTGGCTGCAGCGCTTTGGACCAGGATGACTTGCATATTACGTCAGGCAGCTGTGCTTGACAGGCAGCAAACCGGGAAGCAGGAAACGAAAGTCCGGGAGAATGACTGGAAATCATTTGCGATTCTGTCCATGCCGATATTTGCGCGTTCCGTCGGATTTACGTTAAGCAATACGTTTATTCCGATTTACTGGATGACAGTGCTGCACGCTTCGGCCACGCAGGGAACGACCGCGCTTTCCATCCTGTTTACAATCGGAGCCTGTATAACCTTTGGCGGCGGTTTGCTGGCTGACCGGCTCGGATATGTAAAAGTAATCCGGGCAGCATTTTTCTGTATGGTGCCGACGTATCTGTTTCTGACCCATACAACCGATATATGGGTTGCGACGGCGCTGCTGGTTCCGGCGGCGGTGTCGATCTTTATGCCTTACAGTCCCATCGTTGTGCTGGGGCAGACGTATCTGGCCAAAAATGCCGGTTTTGCTTCCGGCGTTACGCTGGGTCTGACCACAACGCTGGGGGGAATCTTTGCACCTCTGGTAGGCGGGGCGGCAGACCGGTGGGGGCTGGTACCGGCGTTGCAGATTTTCTGGATTGCCGGGTTGATTGGATTAATTGCGGCCTTTTTCCTTCCGGAACCGGAAAAGGAATAAAAGGCCGGTTAAAAGTAAAAGAATTTTGTGAGCAAAAACAGTTTGTCAGTGTAAAGAAAAGAGGGAATAAAAATGGCAGTAACAGTACTTAACAAAGATAATTTTAAAAACGAAGTGTTAAAAGCGGATAAACCGGTGCTGGTTGATTTTTGGGCAACCTGGTGCGGTCCCTGCCGTATGATGGCTCCCGTAGTGGAAAAGATTGCGGAAGAACATCCGGAGATAAAAGTCTGCAAGGTGGACATTGACGAGAATCCAGAACTGGCGCAGATGTTCAATGTGATGAGCATTCCGACCCTGGCGGCGTTTAAGGACGGGCAGCTGACTGGTACGGCGGTAGGTTATCAGCCGAAAGAAAATGTGATGAGGCTGTTTGCGTGATGCTGGTACAGGCGTTTCAGAGCTGACTTTTCGTACAGTAATTGACAGCCTGCCGTACATCCGGAGTGATGTGGCAGAGGAGAAAACACGATGGATATTATTATTATCGGCAGCGGTCCGGCAGGTATTTCCGCTGCGTTGTACGCGAAACGTGCCGGCGCGGATGTGACGGTAATCTCCCGAGGCAGCGGGGCGCTGGCAAAAGCGGAAAAAATTGAAAACTATTATGGTCTGGCCGGGCCTGTGACAGGCGCGGAGCTGGAAGCAAGCGGGATAGCCGGGGCAAAACGGCTTGGCGTGAACTTTGTTGAGGACGAAGTGGTCGGCGTTGCCATGAATGATGATTTTACCGGTCTTGTGGTGCAGACGCCGAACCGGACCTGTGAAGCAAAAGCGGTGGTGCTGGCTGCAGGAAGCACACGGCTGGCGCCGAAGATTCCGGGGCTGAAAGAACTGGAAGGAAAAGGTGTAAGCTATTGTGCTATCTGCGATGCATTTTTCTATCGCCAGAAAACCGTGGCAGTTTTGGGCGAAGGGGAATACGCCTTGCATGAAGCGGAAATATTGCTGCCTCATGCCAGTAAGGTTATGTTGTTTACCAATGGAAAAGAGCCGGTGGTAGAAATTCCGGATACCATTGAAGTACATAAAGAAAAAATCATTGCGGTGGAAGCGGAAAATGAAAACGGTATGGAACGGGTATGCGGACTTCGCGCCGAAGACGGCGCCCTTACTCCGGTGAACGGACTGTTTGTAGCTCTGGGTACCGCTGGCAGTGTGGACCTGGCCCGCAAAATCGGGGCCGGCACGGAAAACAACCGGGTGGTGGTGGACGGAGACATGGCGACCAATGTGCCCGGCTTGTACGCGGCCGGCGACTGCACCGGCGGCCTGCTGCAGGTGGTGAAGGCTGCCTATGAAGGCGCTGTGGCCGGACTTGCGGCTGCTAAATATGCAAAACGTTCCTGAAATTCCTTGCCGTTGTGTGTGAAAAAGAAAATGAAAAAACGCGAATGTGAACTCCGGAAGAGCTTACGTTCGCGTTTTGATTTATAAATGAAAAAAGGTTTAAAATGTTTGAAAACCGTTATGCCAGATAATTCGCATTTACATATTTTTCGATTCGTTCCAACCGTTGTTTGGTAGCCGGATGGCTGGAAAGGATCCGGGCGGCAAAGCCCATCTGGGCTTCCCCCTGGGTGATATAGAGGAGACCATTGTACAGTTCTGCGCCTAATCCGATTTTGCAGGCATACTGGTCTGCTTCAAGCTCGTCCTGCCGGGAACTGAACATGGTGATAAGATGCAGCGGCAGCTGCATCAGGAACTGGAACAGCCAGATCTGGATGACGAAGAACCAGGAAATAATGGAGGTAAACCAGCCGATGATGGGGATAAAACTGATAAGCTGGAGAATCAGGGTGATGTAACTGTAAATGCGTATGACCAGGTTCCCGAATGAACCCATCGTACTGGTCAGTAAAGCGGTGTTGGTGTCCCGGTTCTGGATGTGTCCCATTTCATGGGCCAGAATGCCGGCGATTTCATTCGTCCGCAAGTTGGTCAGCAGAGGAAGCGTGACGGCAATGTTGTTGCTACCAACGGCAAACGCATTTAAATCTTTAACATTACATACATATAAATTATAATCGTCCATATCCAGTCCCGCTTTCCGGCAGACAATGGACATGGCCTGTTTCAACTGTTCTCCGGCGGCTCCCGCAGGGCGCTGGCAGTTCAGGGACCAGCACAGATAACGTTGCATGATCCAGGTCCGGTATAACAGGCAGGGAATCAGCAGGGTAAGAGCGGACAGGACGATGATGATGTTTGTTTCCGTAAGGGGAATCGTAAAATAATTCATCCCTTTCAGCAGCCATTGCCAGCGAATAGGCCGGAAGATTTCCACCAGTCCCCAAAAGGTAGATACAATCAGGAAATTGACAATGAATGTCAGGCTGAGGACGACGATATCACGAAACAGATTATACAACATGCGTACTCCTTATTTCTTTACTATATCCGTTCAACACAGAACATTTTTTAAATTATACTACAGAAAAATAACTTTTCCAACTAATTTAAAGATAGACTTCATGGATAATCTGTTATATAATGTAACCATATTTGCTGACGATACCGAATGATTTGGGATTATTTGTCAGAGCAATGTGTTAACTGTTTCGTTAATCGTCACAATAATACTTAGAGAAAATATCGTTTACAATATGCCAAAGACGGCGTGCTTTCTGTTGTAAATGAGAGGATGGAGAATTTTTATGGAAGAAATGCTGAAGGTACCGGAGCATGAAAAAATGCAGGAACCGGTCCCGCCCCTGACGCATGTGGAAGCGAATCAGGAAGGGTACCGCTGGGTAGCGATCACGGCCATGCTGTTCGCTATCGGCATCATTTTACATACGGTAAGTCCCAACGTGGGCGGTGTTACACCTAACTGGACCATCGCCATGTATGCAATCGTCATCAACCTGACCCGCCCGCCCCTGAAACGGGCCATCGGTATCGGCTTTGTGGCGGGACTGACGCTGATCCCTTCATCCAAGTCGGCGTTTCCACTGGGGAACATTGCCAGCGAGCTGAGCGGGGCTACTACCTGCTGCCTTTTGGTGAAAGCGTTTGTTGCCTGTCATATGGGAGATTGGCGTGTTACCCCGTTTATCACCGGCTTTGCGTCCACCTTTGTATCCGGCGGCGTGTTCACGTTCATTTTGAAGCTGGTGCTGGGCCTGCCGCTGAAAGTATGGATCTTTGCCATGCTGCCTGTGGTGGCGGTAGTCGGCGTGCTTAACGGCCTGATTACGTTTGGTCTGTTCCGTCCTGTGAAAAAACTGTTTTATGCGCAGGAAGGGGGCGAAGATAAGTGAATTCCGTGATTTCCGTTTCCGGTTTCTATTTTAATTATCTCCGCTCTGACCTGGTGCTGAAAAATGTGAATATTGAAATTGAAAAAGGCTCTTTTACCGTAATCATCGGCCCCAGCGGCGCAGGGAAAACTACGTTGTGTAAGGCCATGACGGGTATCGTTCCTTTTTATTCCGGCGGTGATTATGCCGGTGAAATCAAAGTGTTGGGCGAATCGACAAAAGGAAAAAAGGTTTCTGACCTGGCCATGAAGGTAGGCCTGATGCTGGAAGATTATGAAAGCCAGTTGGTTTCGCTGACGGCAGGGGAAGAAGTGGCGTTCAGCCTGCTGAATCACGGCTTCCCTCCGGAAGAAGCGGAAGAGCGTACGCGACTGGCCTTGGAAGACGTTGGTCTGCCGGGGCGGGAAAGCTATCAGCTGGACGAACTGTCCGGCGGGCAGCGGCAGCGCCTGGCACTGGCGTCGCTGCTGGCAGTGCATCCGGAAATTATCGTATTGGACGAACCGGTCAGTGCTATGGACCCGGACGGAGGCGAGAGCCTGTATAAATTGTTGGACAAAATCCATAAAGAGCACGGCACTACATTCATTGTGGTGGAACACCGGCTTGAATTTGTGCTGCCGTATATGACGGACCTGATTGCAGTTAAGAATGGGGAAATTGCAGCCCAGGGACACTGTGAGGACGTAGTGCCTCACATTTACGAAGATGAAGAGCTGCGTCCGTTGCTGCCGGATTTGTGGCAAGTCAAATGCAATCTGGAAAAGAAGACGTTGCAACGGTTTAATCTGTGGCGATCTGCCGACGAAGCAGTGAAAGAGCTACAGGCCAAAGGATTTGGAAAAGGGGTGAGGGCATGATTGAAGCAAAAGAGATCAACTTTGCCTATCGCCGCGGCATTCCGGTTTTGTTCGATATCAACTGCAAAATCGAAGACGGGGAATTTGTAGCACTGCTGGGTCACAACGGCAGCGGCAAAACGACCCTGTCCCGTCTGTTCATGGCGCTGGACCATCCCCGCAGCGGGCAGATTCTGGTAGACGGGGAAGACATTGTCAATTATGAACCTGCCGATTTAGCGGACAAAGTGGGCTATGTGTTCCAGAATCCGGATTTACAGATTCTTGCGGATACGGTATATGAAGAAGTTGCCTACGGACCCCATGTGAAAAAATTGCCGGAAGAAAATATCAAAACCAATGTGAAAGCAGCGTTGCAGGTCATGGGTCTGAAAGGACTGGAAGCAAAATATCCCCGTATTCTATCCTTCGGACAGAAACGGCGGCTGGGTGTGGCGGCGGCGCTGGCGCTGAATCCCCGCATGCTGATTCTGGACGAGATTACCAATGGGCAGGACGCGGCGGAACAGACTGCCATGATGGAATATCTGAAAGCATTGAATGAAGAAAAGGGAACGACCATCATCCTGATCACTCACGACATGAATGTCGTTCGGAAGTATGCCCGAAGGGCTATCGTTCTGACAGACGGACATCTGGTCTTCAGCGGCACGCCCCAGGAACTGTTTGAAGGAAATCAGCCTGTGGAACGCTGGGGCCTGCGCCGTCCTGTCGTTTCCGAACTGGCTTCCCGTCTGGGTATTTCCGCTGCAACCTGTGAAGATTTCTGCGAGGCAGTCCGGAAAGGAGGCGTTGCCTTATGAAACTGAACGCCTTTACCTGGATTATCGTAACGCTGGCGGTTACCGCCTGGGTATTTATCCTGCCGCTGCAGGCGGTGGCGACGATTTTAGTATTGCAGCTTGTGCTGCTTTTGTACATCAAACGCAGTAAAACCATGCTGGCAGCCATTGGCGGGTTAGGTGTGTTTACCGGCATGATGGTGCTGTTGCAGCTGCTGTTCGGTTCGCCGTTGAACGTTTCCCTGTTTGGCGGTCTGCGCATGCTGGTCATGACCCTTGCCTTTTTGTGCATGCTGGCGACCACTCGGATCCAGAGCATTGCCAAAGCGCTGGTGGATCGTTTCCATCTTCCGGTGGAATATGCGTTCATGCTGACAGCGGCCCTGCGTTTTGTCCCGAACTTTCTGGAAGACAGTTCCATTACGCTGGACGCTCAGTCCTGCCGGGGCTATTCCAACCGGGGTAACGCGCTGAAACGCCTGCTGTCCTATGTGGTGGTGATTCGTCCGCTGGTCATGCGCGCCGTGGCCAAATCGGAAACCCTGGCCCTTTCCATGGAACTGCGGGGCTTTGGTGCCAACACCTATAAAAATATGCCCAAGGAACCGTTGACAATGGTAGATTTTATCGTGCTGGTTATTGTGGTGGTACTGAGCACGTATCCGTTCTGGAAAAAATTCTTGTTGGCTTAGAACATTCATAATAAAAAACAGCGGCGGAAAAGACTGCGCAAAAACGTTTCCGTTTGCTATTTTATGGACTCATTCGCCTGCGTCTTCGAAACTCGGAGCTTCGCTCCTCAAACAGTCTCGACGCGAACGGCTCATATCGTCTCATAAAATTTCGTAAACGCTCACTACGTTTTGCTGCAGTTCTTTTCCGCCGCTGCTCTTATAATTGTAAAAAAATGCCAGACTTCTGCTTATACACAAGAAGACTCACTTTATCCACAAAAAAACAGATTTATCCACATGTTATTCACAGGCGGGTGTTTACAAACCACAAGATATTGAAATAAAAAAAGAAAAATTTTGGCAAAAACAACAATATGTAGTTTACAAGATGAAAAGAACATGTTACAATACTTCTGAATATTTGGGCCGGGCGCCTGTTCTGTGAGACCCGGTTAAGACAATAGACAGATATATAAGTACAAGGGACCCGTTGATTATCCGTCAACCGTGCAAAAGTTGCGAATCGGCGCGTCCTAAAAAAATGCCGTTTTTACTGCGGCATAATTTATGTAGGAGGATTTTTGCATGAAAGTAATTAAGCGCGACGGCACGACGGTTGATTTTGATCCCCAAAAAATAGTAGTGGCCATTGAGAAAGCCAATGCGGCTGTAGAAGAGCAATGCCGTATTTCCGAAAGCAAGATTAGAGAAATTGCAGCATATGTACAAGGGAAGAACCGTCCCCGCCTGCTGGTGGAGGATATTCAGGATATTGTGGAACGCCAGCTGCAGGAAGCCGGCAAGTTTGATCTGGCAAAAGCCTACATTATTTACCGTTACCGCCGGGCGCTGGTGCGTAAATCCAATACGACGGATGAATCCATCCTTACGCTGATCCGTAACAGCAACAAAGATGTTATGGAAGAAAACAGCAATAAAAATGCAATTATGGCTTCTACCCAGCGGGACCTGATCGCCGGTGAGGTTTCCAAGGATCTGACCCGCCGGGTGATTTTGCCGGAAAAAATTGCCAAAGCCCATGATGAAGGCGTAATCCATTTTCACGATATGGATTATTTTATCCAGCCGATTTTTAACTGCTGCCTGATTAATATCGGCGACATGCTGGACAACGGTACGGTAATGAACGGCAAGATGATTGAATCGCCCAAGAGCTTCCAGGTAGCCTGTAACGTAATGACCCAGATCATCGCTTCCGTTGCTTCCTGCCAGTACGGCGGTCAGTCGGTTGACGTGCGGCATTTGGGCAAATATCTGCGGCGCAGCCGGGAAAAATTCATGGAACGGGCCAAACGCACCATGGGGAAAAATGCAGACCCGAAAATGGTTGAAGCGGTTGTGGATGAACGTCTGCGGGAAGAACTGAACGCCGGTGTTCAGACTATCCAGTACCAGATCAATACCCTGATGACCACCAACGGCCAGTCACCTTTCGTGACCCTGTTCCTGTATTTGCGGGAAGACGATCCGTATATTGCAGAAAACGCCATGATTATCGAAGAAATCCTCCGGCAGCGTCTGCAGGGGATCAAGAACGAAAAAGGCGTGTATGTAACGCCGGCTTTCCCTAAGCTGGTGTATGTGCTGGATGAGAATAACTGCCTGAAGGGCGGCAAGTACGATTACCTGACCCATCTGGCGGTCAAATGCAGTGCCAAGCGGATGTATCCCGATTATATTTCCGCGAAAAAGATGCGGGAAAATTATGAAGGAAACGTGTTCAGCCCCATGGGCTGCCGCAGTTTCCTGGCTCCCTGGAAAGATGAAAACGGTAAGTATAAATTTGAAGGCCGTTTCAACCAGGGCGTGGTTTCCATCAATCTGCCCCAAATCGGAATTCTGTCCGAAGGGGACGAAGACAAATTCTGGAAATTGCTGGATGAGCGTCTGGCCTTGTGCTTTGAAGCCATCATGTGCCGCCATAACGCGCTGAAAGGTATCCATTCCGATGTAAGTCCTATCCACTGGCAGTACGGCGCTATTGCTCGTCTGGCCAAAGGTGAGACCATCGACAAGTATCTGTTTGGCGGTTACTCTTCCATTTCCCTGGGTTATATCGGCCTGTATGAAATGACGAAAGCGGTAAAAGGCTGCAGCCACACCACGCCGGAAGGAAAAGACTTCGCTCTTCGTGTCATGAAGCATCTGCGGGAGACCTGTAACCGCTGGCGTGCAGAAACCAATATCGGCTTTGCCCTGTACGGCACTCCGGCTGAATCCCTCTGCTATCGCTTTGCCCGCATTGACAAGGAACGTTTTGGCACCATTAAAGATATCACTGACAAAGGGTACTACACCAACTCCTACCATGTGGACGTGCGGGAGCATATTGATGCCTTCTCCAAATTTGAATTTGAAAGTGAATTCCAGAAGCTGTCTTCCGGCGGCGCTATCAGCTATGTGGAAATTCCGGATATGCAGCGCAACCCGAAAGCCATGGAAGCTGCCGTGCAGTTCATTTACGATCACATCCAGTATGCGGAATTCAATACGAAATCCGATTACTGCATGGTCTGTGGCTATGATGGAGAAATCATGATCAACGATGACAACGAGTGGGAATGCCCCCAGTGCCATAACAAAGATCATGCCAAGATGAACGTGACCCGCCGTACCTGCGGTTACCTGGGTGAAAATTTCTGGAACGTGGGCAAGACAAAGGAAATCAAAGCCCGCGTACTGCATCTGTAAGGAAGTGAACGTATGAAATATGCTGCGCTGAAACGCCATGATATTGCTAACGGGCCCGGCGTGCGGGTATCGCTGTTTGTCAGCGGTTGCCGCCATCACTGCCGGGGCTGCTTCAACCCGGAAACCTGGGATTTCAATTATGGAAAACCCTTTACGGGAGAAGTGCTTGATACTTTATTAAGAGCCTGCAATCATGATTTTATCGAAGGCCTGTCCCTGCTGGGCGGCGAACCCTTCGAACCGGAGAACCAGCCGGAAGTATTGCACGTGGTACAGAAGTTTAAGGAAATTTATCCCCGCAAAACCGTGTGGTGCTACACCGGCTACGATTTCGAAAAAGATATTCTGGCCGGCAAGTTAGGCCCTTGGGAAACCACGAAACAGTTGCTGGATCTGATAGATATTCTGGTGGACGGCGAATTCCATCTGGAAGAAAAAGATCTGAAACTGCGCTTCCGGGGCAGCAGCAACCAGCGCGTCATTGATGTAAAGAAATCGCTGGCTTCTGATGAAGTGGTGCTGTGGGATGACAACGACGGACTTTTTGAGCCGGACGTGAAGTGAGTTTTGCCTGAAATAGTTTTCTGTGTTATAATAATTTCACGACAGGGCAGTCGGTACAGTGTATCGGCTGCCTTTTTGCACAAAAAAGTTAAATCAGAAAGACGTGAGCTACATGACTGAAAAATTATTTGAACGGGATTCAAACTTAAAAACCTGTGAGGCAACGGTGCTGGAATGCGAGCAGGCACCCCAGGGATTTGCCGTTGTGCTGGATCGGACGGTGCTGTTCCCGGAAGGGGGCGGGCAACTCAGTGATACGGGGACGATTAACGGTGCCGCGGTAAAACATGTGCGGGAAACGAAAGGAAAGATTATCCACGAGTGCGCGGCGGATTTTCCCGTGGGCAGCAAAGTCACGATGCAGGTGAACTGGACCGACCGGCTGGACCACATGCAGCAGCATTGCGGGGAACACATCCTTTCCTATGCGTTCTTTAAACTGTTTGGTGCGAACAATGTGGGCTTCCACATGAACGAGCGCTTTGTGACCATTGATCTGGACAAAGAAGTCACGCTGGAGGAAGCCTTTCAGGCAGAAGATATGGCTAACCAGCATATCTGGGAAGACCGTCCGGTTACGGTTTCTTATCTGCCTCATACCGAAGTGAACAAACTTCCCATGCGGAAGAAAAATGAGAAACTGACCGGCATCTTGCGGGTGGTGGCGGTGCAGGACGGAGATGTCTGCACCTGCTGCGGGACGCACCCGACGTCAACCGGTGTGGTAGGGCTGGTAAAAATTACGAAAATTGAAAAGCACAAGGGTGGTACCCGGGTAGAATTTCTCTGCGGTCGCTGGGCTTTGGAAGATGCCAGGAAGAAGATGCGGTACATCCAGGAAGCCGGGAACATGCTGAGCACGAAAGAAGAAAACGTCTGTGAAGGAATTGAACGGCTGGAAGATGAGATTGCGGAACTGAAGGAAAAGCTGCGGGCTGCCGTAAAGCAGATTCAGGAAACGGAAGTCGTAAAAATTCTGGAAGGAGCACCGGTCAATTCCGCCGGCTGCAAAATCGCGGCGGCAGTCAAGGACGAGTATGAGCCGAAAGACGCCAAAACCTTGTTCGGGAAGCTGACGGATGTTCCCAATGTGGTTGCAGTTGTGATTTATCACAGCGGGGAGCGGGTCAATTATATGTTTGGCCTGGGTGCAGGCGCGGACGGTGACTGCAAGACCATTATTGCCAAAGCTAATGAACTATTCGGCGGAAGAGGCGGCGGCAAAAAAGAATCTGCACAGGGCGGGGCGCCTTATGCGGATGACTGGAAAGAAAAAGCAGAACAACTGATTGCGTTTTTGAAAAAGTAAACACAAAAAAATAAGCCTGGCCGATCGTACCTGCACAACGCGTTTAGGCCGCGATGTAAAAGAACTGTCGGTCAGGCTTTTATATGTTGTTTATTCTTTTCCCGTTTTCGCTTTGATAAATTCGTACACGATGGGAAGCACGGAAACAATGATGATGCCTAACGCTACATGGGAGAAATTTTCTTTCACAAAAGGAATATTGCCGAAGAAATAACCGGCTCCGGTGAACAGACCTACCCAGGTCAGGCCTCCGATTACATTATAGTGGAGGAACGTGCTGTAATGCATGGTGCCGATACCGGCCACAAAGGGGGCGAAGGTACGGACGATGGGCACGAAGCGGCAGAGGAAAATAGCTTTGGGGCCGTGCTTCTCATAAAACTTCTGTGCCTTTTCCACATGGTCCGGTTTAATCAGGCGGTTGTGGCTTTCCAGCAGTTTCTGGCCGAACTTTTCCCCAATCCAGTAGTTACTGGTATCACCTAAAATCGCGGCTGTCAGGCATATGGCAAACAGGGTTCCGAAATGCAGGCTGTTGGCAGTAGCGGACAGGGCGCCGCAGGCGAACAGCAGGGAGTCTCCCGGCAGGAAAGGCGTGACGACCAATCCGGTCTCGCAGAAGATGATCATGAACAGGATGAAATAAATCAGGGAACCGTACGAAGCCATCACCACGGGAATGTATTTGTCAAAATGCATGATGTATTCGCTGAAATAAAAGGGAATTTGGCTGATGTCCATAAAAAGAAAAACCTCCGGTATTCATAATTATAAGGGATGCAAAATAATGTATCCGTCTGGAAATTTGACAAATGCGTGGGCCTCCGGCCCGCATTTTTAATTTATTTTTTGTACAACGCCAATGTATTGTATCATATTTTTGAAAAGAATGATATAATTATTTATTATTTATAATAGTGTGCTCTGTTAAATTTTGGGTTTTGCTGGTTTTCTAAAAATGACTGAAGAAAACAAACGTTAAAATTTTGGAGGTAGCAATGAGTGAAACAGTATGCTGGTGCGGCAGCGGCAAACCGTATGAAGATTGCCACAAAGAAATAGAAGACGAGATCCGGCTGCATCAGCTGGCAGGGGAGGAAGTACCCACACGCCAGATGATCAAAACGCCGGAACAGATTGCCGGGATCCGGGAAGCTTGCAAATTGAATACCGCCGTGCTGGATGAAGTGGCAAAATATATCAGAAAAGGAATAACGACGGAGGAGATTGACCGGATCGTGTATGATTTTACGGTGGCTCACGGGGGCATTCCGGCGCCGTTGAATTTTTGCGGCTTTCCTAAAAGCGTCTGCACGTCCATTAACGACGTGGTGTGTCACGGTATTCCTTCGGAAAAGGTGGTGCTGCGTTCCGGAGATATCGTGAATATTGATGCATCAACGATTTTGAACAATTATTACGGAGATGCTTCCCGTATGTTTGAAATCGGCCGTGTGGATAAAAGAGCTAAAGATCTGGTGGCCATAACCAAAGAATGCCTGAAACGGGGTCTGGCAGCGGTAAAGCCCTGGGGACACCTGGGGGATATCGGCGCGGCCGTTTCCCAGCTGGCCCATAAGCATGGGTACAGTGTGGTGGAAGAATTCGGCGGTCACGGGGTTGGCGTGGAATTCCATGAGGATCCGTTTGTGGCCCATGTGGGCAAAAAAGGAACCGGTATGCTGCTGGTCCCCGGTATGATTTTTACCATCGAGCCAATGATCAATACCGGAAGAAAAAATGTTTTCATTGATGAAGCGGATGACTGGACGGTGTACACGGAAGACGGCGGCCTTTCCGCCCAGTGGGAATACACGGTACTGGTGACGGAGACCGGCGCGGAAGTGTTATCCTGGTAATGTATACTTGTATACATGAAGAAAACCTATTGATTTTTTTGAGACAATTGTTTAAAATTGTCTCATATTAAGAAATATTAGAATAAAATAACGGGTGCATGATGTATGCGGAAAAATGACCGGGCGGCGCCGTCCGGTATGCCGAAGGAGTAACACTATCAGGCGTTCTGGTGAACACGAAACCGCATGCGGACACAACTCTGGAGATACCCATTCAGTTGGGAGCCGAAGGTGCAAGGGTGAAAATCCCAATCTCTCAGGCAAAAGGACAGGGTCGGTTAAGGTGGTAACTCCATCTTGTTGAAGCAAAAGCTTGATAGCATTGCCGGCCCTGGGAATTTCCCGGAGGCCGGTTATTTTATGAAGGGTCCAGATTACAAATGAGGGGTGTCCGGGATGAAAGGCTTTCATGAACGGGATGACGGCGGATAACAAAGGATATCTGCCCGTAAGGGTGTGCTGCGTAAAACGCTGTCGCAAAAAATGAAGGGAAAGGATTTGATCAATTATGGATTGGAAAGCGATTAATGACATTGTTGGAGCGATAGACAGCTTCGTGTGGGGTCCTGCCATGCTGGTCCTGTTGGTAGGTACCGGTATTTATCTGACCTTTAAATTAAATTTCCGCACCTGGCGGAACCTGCCCTATTCGATTAAGAGCGTAATCGGTAAAGACGCCCGTCAGAAAAAAGCCGGCGGTGAAGGCGACGTTTCTTCGTTTAACGCGTTGATGACGGCTCTTTCGGCGACCATCGGTACCGGTAACATCGTCGGCGTGGCCACGGCCATGTTTGCAGGCGGTCCCGGGGCACTGGTGTGGATGTGGCTCTCTGCAGCATTCGGCATCACTACAAAGTACGCGGAATGTATGCTGGCCAGCAAATACCGCGAAGTGAACGAAAAGGGCGAAATGAAGGGCGGCCCTATGTTCACCATGAAGAACGCTTTTAAAAACAAACAGCTGGGTGCGATTTTAGGTTTCCTGTTTGCGCTGTTTACGGTACTGGCTTCTTTCGGCATCGGTAACATGACGCAGGCTAATTCCATTTCCACGGCGTTGGAAAAGACGTTTGCGGTTCCGGTGGCAGCGACCGGTGCAGCCTTGGTGATCCTGTGCATGATTATTATCCTTGGCGGTATCCAGTCCATTTCCAAGGTCGCTGCAATTGTGGTTCCTGTAATGGCCGTATTCTATGTGGTATGCGGTCTGGCCGGTATTCTGGCCAATGCGAGTGAAATCCCCCACGGTCTGTATCTGATCTTCACCATGGCGTTTAATCCGCAGGCGGTTGGTGGCGGCGTACTGGGCGCAATTACCGTAAGCGTAATGAATGCAATGCGGTACGGCGTAGCCCGCGGTTGCTTCTCCAACGAAGCCGGTTTAGGTTCTGCGGCTATCGTAGCGGCTTCTGCCCATACGGACGACCCGGTTCGTCAGGGGTACATCAACTCCACCGGTACGTTCTTTGATACCATCGTCATCTGCTCCATCACCGGTCTGGTCATTGCATCTTCCGGCATGCTGGGTACTGTGGATGAAAAAGGCGTAGCTCTTTCCGGTCTGACCCTGACTATCGCGGCCTTTGAAAAATTTGTAGGTCCGGTAGGCAGATACATCGTATCCATCGGTATCGTCCTGTTTGCCTATTCCACCATTTTAGGCTGGGAGTATCAGGGCGAAAAGTGCTTTGAGTACCTGTTCGGCAGCGCAAAATTCAATGTAGTGTACCGTGTGATCTTCTGTCTCATCACCTACATCGGCGCTACCCAGGCACTGGAACTGGTTTGGAACCTGGCGGATATTTTCAACGCGCTGATGGCGATTCCGAACCTGATTTCCCTGCTGGTACTGGCAGATATAATCAAAGAGGAAACGGAACGGTATCAACCGATTCTGGAAGCTGAAAAAGCCGGCGTCGGCGTACAGCATGCTACGAAAGGCGAAGTAGAGGAACTGCGTGATATGACGCTTGCCATGGAAGAGAAGATTGAAAAGACACAGAAGAGAGTAGATAATCTGGAAAAGAAGATGAACAAAGTAGAAGCGACCGTTAATAAGATGAGGAAATAATTTTTCTAAAATTCCTTTGCATAAATGATAAAGAATGCCGGGAAGATTGAAACGGAAATATTCCCCGTTAAGAGAACAATAAAATAAAGTTTTGAGGCGCTGGCGACTGGTGTTGTCAGCGCCGTTTTGTTGGTTTCTTGCCCAAAAGAAACGTAATAAATCGACGGTTTCGTATTCTGTTTACGGTAAGTTTGTGGTAAAATAATGAAGCGGTTCACTGTAAAAAGAAATCATTTTACAAACGTTTGATTTTTACATAGATTTTGGAGGACTGATGGATACTCTTGCAAACCTGAATCCGCAGCAACAGGCTGCGGTGGAACATATTAACGGGCCTATGCTGATTCTGGCAGGGGCCGGCAGCGGAAAAACCAAAGTGCTGACCTGCCGCATTGCTCACCTGCTGGAACTGGGTGTGTCGCCCTATAAAATCCTGGCGATCACCTTTACCAACAAAGCGGCCAAAGAGATGCGTGACCGGGTAGACGCCATGGTAGGCCCGGCGGCGAAAGATGTCTGGCTGTACACCTTCCACGCTTTCTGCGCCCGGTTTCTGCGCCGGGAGATAGAAGTGCTGGGAACCCACAAAAGTAATTTCGCTATTTATGACGCGGCGGATCAGAAGAACTTATTGAAATCCATTCTGAAGGATATGAATCTGGATGAAAAACGGTTTCCGCCGGCAGCGTTGCAGAATGCGATTTCCAATGCCAAGAACCAGATGCAGAATGCATCGGCTTTTGCCAAACTGGCAGGCGACTTTTTTGAACAGAAGGCAGCAGAGGTTTACGAATTATACGAAAAACGGCTGCTGGCCAACAATGCCATGGACTTTGACGATCTTCTGATGCTGACGGTAAAAATTCTGGCGGAATGTCCTGAGGTGCGGGAAAAATATCAGCAGCGTTTCAGTTACATTATGATCGACGAGTATCAGGATACCAACCGGACCCAGTACCTGCTGACCCGCTATCTGGCGGGGGATGAGGGCAACCTGTGCGTAGTGGGCGATGCGGACCAGAGTATCTACGGCTGGCGCGGCGCAGATATCCGTAACATTTTGGATTTTGAAAAGGATTACCCCAAAGCGAAACTGCTGAAGCTGGAACAGAATTACCGTTCCACTACGGTCATACTGGATGCGGCCAATGCGGTGATTGAAAACAATACGGGACGCAAGCCGAAAAAGTTGTGGACCAAAAACGAAGCGGGTGCAGCCATCACCTATTACAATGCCATGGACGAGCGGGACGAAGCCCGATTCGTGGTGGAGCAGGCCCAGATGCTGATTCGCAGCGGGAAATTTTCTTACGGGGATATGGCGGTCCTGTACCGCACCAACACCCAGTCCCGTGTGTTTGAAGAGATGCTGATCAAAAGCGGCATCAGTTACAGTATGGTAGGCGGGGTGAAATTTTACGACCGGAAAGAAATCCGGGACGTGATGGCCTACCTGAAATTGTTGTACAATCCCTATGACGCGCTGAGTCTGCAGCGGATCATCAATGTGCCCAAACGGGGCATCGGGCAGACTACGATTAATAAATTGCAGGATTATGCCAATGCCCGGGGGATATCATTGTTTGAAGTCATCACTAACGCAGCGGCGGTGCCGGGCTTAAGTCCGCGTTTTATAGCCAGGCTGGAAGAAATGAGCAGCCTTATCTTTGACTTGATTGCAGAGGTGGACACGGTTCCGGTGGAGCAGCTGATTGATGATGTGATGCACAAGACGGGGTACCTGGAAGAACTGCAGGCAGAGCGTACGCCCCAGTCTGAGAGCCGGGCGGAGAATCTGCAGGAACTGATCAGCGTGGCACAGGATTTTCTGAAGGATGCAGGGGAAGAGAAAACACTGGCTCGTTTCCTGGAACATGTAGCGCTGGTTTCCGACATTGACGATGCACAATTAGATAATGACAAATTTACCTTGATGACGCTTCATTCTGCCAAAGGCCTGGAGTTCCCGGTGGTGTTTCTGGCCGGGATGGAAGAAGGACTGTTCCCCCATTCCCGCAGCCTCATGGACGATGAACAGATGGAAGAGGAACGGCGGCTGTGTTATGTGGGCATTACCCGTGCCAAGCAGATTCTGTACCTGACCGGAGCGAAGACCCGCACTATCTACGGGCGCACGAATTATTCCGTTCCCTCCCGGTTTTTGGAAGAAATCCCGGAAAAGCTGGTGCGTGAGTATCACCGGCCATCGCTGGTAAGTACGGGTTATCGCAATACGGACGGTTATAAAAACCGGGGTTACGGACAGGGCGGCTATTCGGACAGTGGTTTTGGCGGTCCCCGTCAGGGTGGGCGAAGCGGTTACAGGCAGTCTGGTTATAATAGCAATAGCTATTCCTATGATGATGAAGGCGGCTCCATCATTGGCGGAGGCCATGGCAAGCGTACAGTTCCCGACAGCAGGGTGAGTGCCTCCCTTAGTGAACGTTTTAAAGAAGAAAGCAAAAAGACAAGTGGTCTGTTCAGTAAAATCCATACGGATTTTGTGCCGGAAAAACCGGCGGATGCTGCAGCAGACTTTGCGATTGGTGACAGAGTCAGTCATAAGAAATGGGGCGAGGGAACCATCGTCAGCGTGAAAAACTCGCCGGACGGGCAGGAAGTGAAGGTTGCGTTCGTCGGCGCGGGCGTTCGAAGCCTGCTGACAAAATATGCTATGCTGAAAAAGCTGTAACAGACATCGAGAGGATTTTTTATGGAAGAAAAAGATACAGTACAGTATAAAGCAGCAGAATTGAAAGACGGAGAAACAAAAGAATCGTTGCTGCGGGAGGCGGATGGGCTGCGCATGCAGATTCGGCACCATGAATACCAGTACTATGTGCTGGACGCGCCGGAAATCAGTGACGCAGAATATGATGCGCTGACCAACCGGCTCCGTTCCATTGAAGCACTGTACCCGGACGAAGTACCGCCGGATTCTCCCACGCGGCGCCCCGGCGGATACGTAGCGCCGGGCTTCACCCAGGTAAAGCACATGGTGCCCATGCTGAGCCTTGGCAATGTGTATAACGCGGAGGAAATGGGGGATTTCGACCAACGGGTACGGAATGCCCTGCCAGCCGGAACCGAAGTCAGTTATGTGCTGGAACCGAAAATCGACGGGCTGGCCTGCAGCCTCATCTATGAAAACGGCTGGCTGGTACGGGCTGCGACCCGGGGTGACGGGGAAGTAGGCGAAAACGTAACGACAAATGTTCGTACCATAAAAAGTATTCCCCAGCGCCTGCGTGTCCCTGCCGGGGAAGAAGTGCCGGAATTGCTGGATGTACGGGGCGAGGTGTATATGTCCCGGGAAGCATTCCTGCGTCTGAATGAAGAACGGGTAGAAGCCGGGGAAGCGGAATTCGCCAATCCGCGGAATGCCGCGGCGGGCAGTCTGCGGCAGTTGGATCCTGCCGTTACGGCCAGGCGTTCCCTCAGCTTTTTTGCCTATTACCTGAAAGGGCCGGAGGAACCGGAAACCCAGGAAGAGTGTCTGCGTAATCTGGAGAAATACGGTTTTACCACACCGGAACACTGGTGCGTGGCACATACAAAAGAAGAAATATTACAGTTCATTGAAGAACATGACAAACGCCGCCGTGAACTGGCGTATGATACGGACGGCGCAGTGGCGAAGGTCAACGCGGTGTGGCAGCAGAAACTGCTGGGTGCTACGGGAAAAGATCCCCGCTGGGCCATAGCCTATAAATATCCGCCGGAGCAGGCCCGCACAAAATTAGAAGATATCGTGATCCAGGTGGGGCGCACGGGAGTGCTGACGCCGGCTGCGGTGCTGACTCCTGTGAAATTATCCGGCAGTACCGTAAGCCGCGCTACTCTCCACAATGAAGATTTTATTCTGGAGAAAGATATCCGAATCGGCGATACGGTCATCATCAACAAAGCGGCGGAAATCATCCCCGAGGTACTTTCCGTTGTAAAAGAACTGCGACCGGAATCTGCGGTGCCGTTTGTCATGCCCGGGGAGTGTCCAGAATGCGGTTGGGCGGTGACCCGCAAAGAAGGAGAAGCGGCTTATCGCTGTACCAATCCCCATTGCCCTGCGCTGGGCCGGGAAGGCCTGATTCATTTTGCATCCCGGGACGCCATGGATATTGAAGGCTGCGGCCCTGCGGTAATCAACCAGCTTTTGGATGCAGGACTGGTGAAAACGCCGGCAGATTTGTATGAACTGAAAGAAGAGCAGCTCCTGACGCTGGACCGGATGGGGAAAAAATCGGCGGACAATTTATTGAAAGCTATTGAAAAAAGCAAGCAGCAGGGACTGGACAAACTCCTTTTCGCACTGGGAATCCGTCACATTGGCGCAAAAGGCGGTCGGCTTTTGGCCCTGCAGTATAAAACCATGGATGCATTGATGGAAGCTTCTGCAGAAGAACTGGCTGCAATCAAGGATATTGGCTCCGTCATTGCGGAAAGCGTGGTGACATGGTTTGCCAATCCTCTGAACCGGGAATTGGTTGACCGTCTGAAAATGGCCGGCCTGAATATGGAAATGCAGGCCCAGAATGTCAATGAAAGCCACCCCTTTTACGGAAAAACACTGGTATTTACAGGTACGATGCCCACGCTGGACAGGGCTACGGCCCAGACTATGGCCCAGGATGCGGGCGCCAGGGTCAGCGGCAGCGTGAGCAAAAAAACGGATTTTGTGATTGCTGGCGCTGAAGCGGGAAGCAAGTTGGAAAAAGCCCGCTCTTTAGGTGTTACAGTGATTGATGAAGCGGAGTTTCTGCGATTGTTGCACGGTATTTCTGAAGCGTCTGGCGGAGCAGTTGCGGAAACCGCTGCTGTGCAGGAAACAGTTACAGAAGTTTCCGTCGGAACAAAACAAAAGAATGTAGGTCTTGAGAAAACGAATCTTGCCGGGCAAAAAGAGGATCCCCCGGAAGTGGAAGAAGGAAATCTGTTTGCCGACTTGGAGGGAGAGAACTCGTGAAGAAAATTATGAATTGGCTGGTTGTGTGTTTGCTCCTTGTTATGGGAGTTACCGGCTGCGGCTTCTTTAAGACTGTTGTCGAAGATCCGTTTATCGGTAACTGGATCGGCCTTGTAAAGGTGCCCGGTATGGGAAAAGCACTGCTGCGGGTCAATATTGAGCCGGCAGATAACGAAAGATACCGCGTTCATGCTACGGCTGAAAATTTCCAATTGAAAAAAGAAAAAGGGAAGCCGGTTCCCAAAGAGAAGGTATTCGTTTGGCAGAGGGGAGCGGAAATGAGCTTCACGGGACAGCTGGAAAACGATACACTGCAGCTGAACCGGATGATGCAGCTGAGCCTTATACTGAGCAAAGCGACCGGTCGCTTGCATTTCCCGGACGGAACAGAAATCAGCAGGGATACGGGAAAAGAATATCCGGTCATGAAAGAAGAACTGCGAAAGCTGATGCAGGAAAAATATCCGGATGCCAGCTTTGAAGAGCAAAAGAAAGAATGAGTCTGCCGGTTTATGAACAGGTAAAAGATAACATCTGAAATAAATCTGTGAAAAAGAAGACTTATCTTTCCTCTTATAGACAAATTGTGATATAATAACATGTATGTTTTTTCAGGCGTAACACTTAATGAATAGTAGGATGGTGAAAACATGAAAGTAACGGAAAAAGATGTGAAATACATCGCTGCTCTTTCCCGACTGGAAATTTCAGATGAGGAAATGCCCAAGTTTACAGAACAGTTCAATCAGATTCTGAACTATGCTGATATTTTGGAAAAAGTTGATACAACCGGTATCGAACCGACCTTCAGTATCCTGCCCCTGTACAATGTGCTTCGGGAAGATGTGCCGCAGGAAGGCGTGGCCCACGAGGATGCGCTGAAGAATGCGCCGGCGGTACATAATGACGGATTTAAAGTTCCGCGTGTGATCGAGTAAGGGAGGCAAGGACTGTGAAGTTATACGAAAGCACCGTTCATGAGTTGCATGAACAATTGCAGAATAAACAGCTCAGCTCGGTAGAGCTGACCAAAGCGGTTTATGACCGCATCGAGGAAGTGGAAGACAAAGTCGGCGCCTATGTGACGCTGGACAAAGAAAACTCACTGACCCAGGCAGCCAAAGTGGACGCCATGATTGCCACCGGCGAAACCATCAAACCGTTGGCAGGCATTCCGGGCGCCATCAAAGACAACATCAGTACCAAAGGACTGCGCACTACCTGCTCGTCTCATATTCTGGATAATTTTATCCCGGTGTATGATGCTCATGTTATCGCTAACCTGCGTAAAGATGAAACTATTTTTCTGGGCAAGACCAACATGGACGAATTCGCCATGGGTTCCACCACGGAAACCTCGTATATGAAAAAGACCCATAACGCATGGAATCTGGACTGTGTTCCCGGCGGTTCTTCCGGTGGCAGCGCGGCAGCTATTGCGGCCGGCGAAGCCATCTGGTCCCTGGGTTCCGATACCGGCGGATCCATTCGCCAGCCGGCTTCTTTCAACGGCGTGGTTGGCATTAAACCGACCTACGGCCGTGTGTCCCGTTACGGCTGTGTTGCGTTTGCGTCTTCTCTGGATCAGATCGGGCCTATCACCCGTGACGTAACCGACGCGGCCATCGTACTGAACACCATTTGCGGCGTGGATGCCCATGACTCCACTTCACTGCCGGTGGATGTGCCTGATTTCACAAAAGCCCTGCGGCAGGATGTAAAAGGCCTGCGCATCGGCCTGCCGAAAGAATACTTTGGCGAAGGCATTAATGCCAAAGTCAAAGAGCAGATTATGCTGGCGGTGGAAAAATACAAAGAGCTGGGCGCGGAAATCGTGGAAGTTTCTCTGCCCCATACGGAATATGCTGTCATCACGTATTACATCATTGCCCCGGCAGAAGCGTCTGCCAACCTGGCACGCTATGACGGCGTACGTTACGGCTATCGCAACAAAGAGGCCAAGAGCGCGCCGGAAATGACGAAACTGAGCCGTACGGAAGGCTTTGGCAGCGAGGTAAAACGCCGCATCATGCTGGGTACTTATGTATTGAGTTCCGGTTATTACGATGCATATTATAAGAAAGCGATGCAGGTTCGCACCCTGATTCGCAAAGACTTTGACGAAGTGTTCCGGAACGTGGATGTGCTGCTGACTCCTACTTCGCCTGTTACCGCTTATCCGCTGGATGGTAAGATGGATCCCCTGGCAATTTACATGCTGGACGTAACCACCATTCCTGTTAACATGGCAGGTCTGCCCGGTATCTCCATTCCCTGCGGCTTTGCGGACGGTATGCCGGTAGGCCTGCAGCTGATCGGCAAGGCGCTGGATGAAGAAACCCTGCTGCGGGCTGCTTACACCTTTGAGCAGGCGACGGAATTTCATAAAGCGGTAGCGCCGTTGGGAGGTAACAAATAATGAAAAATTATATTACTGTCATCGGTCTGGAAGTCCATGCCGAATTAAAAACAAAAACCAAAGCGTTCTGCTCCTGCTCCACGGAATTCGGTGCGGAACCAAACACCCATGTGTGCCCGGTCTGCCTGGGCATGCCCGGCGCTCTGCCTGTGCTGAACAAGCGGGTGGTTGAATTCGCAATCCGTGCCGGTCTGGCCCTGAACTGTGACATTCAGAAGTTCAATAAGATGGACCGTAAGAATTACTTCTATCCCGACCTGGCGAAGAATTATCAGATTTCCCAGTGGGATGAACCCATCTGCCTGGGCGGGCATATTGATATCCGGGTCAACGGTGAGAAAAAACGCATCGGCATCACCCGCATCCATATGGAAGAAGATGCCGGCAAGCTGGTGCACAGCGGCCTTACCATCAGCACTTCCGATTCTTCTGCAGTTGACTATAACCGCGCCGGCGTACCCCTGATTGAGATTGTATCCGAACCGGATATGCGCAGCGCCGCGGAAGCCCGCGCGTATATGGAGCAGCTGAAGGCGATTCTGGAATACACGGACGTCTGCGACTGCAAAATGCAGGAAGGCAGTCTCCGCTGCGATGCCAATATTTCCGTTATGCCGGAAGGCGCAACGGAATTCGGTACCCGCGCCGAAATCAAAAACCTGAACTCTTTCCGTGCGCTGGAACGGGCCATCGAGTATGAAGTGGAACGCCAGATTGAAATCGTGGAAGACGGCGGCCATGTAGTGCAGGAGACCCGCACCTGGGACGATGCCAACGGCGTGACTCTGTCCATGCGTTCCAAGGAAGAAGCCCACGATTACCGTTACTTCCCGGAACCTGACCTGGTACCGATTAATCTGGACCAGGCCTGGATCGACGAAATCAAAGCGACTCTGCCGGAACTGCCTTCAGCCCGCAAGGAACGGCTGCTGGCAGAAGATGTTCCGGAGGACAATGCGGATATCATTGTGGCCAGCAAAAAGGTGGCGGATTATTTTGATGAAGGTACCAAAGCCACGAAGAATCTGAAAGCCCTGTCCAACTGGCTGATCGGAGATGTCGCCGGCTACCTGAACGCGGAAGGCATTGAAATCGACGATCCGGAATTCAAGATTACACCGGATCATCTGGGTGAGCTGGTGAACCTGATTGATAAAGGCGTACTTTCCAGCAAACTGGCCAAGCAGGTCTTTGCGGAGATGCTGAAAGATAATGAGGCGCCGGAAGCACTGGTGAAGAAGCTGGGTCTGGAACAGGTCAGCGACGTGGGCGAACTGGGTAAACTGGTAGACGAAGTAATTGCTGCCAATCCTCAGTCCATTGCGGACTTCAAGGCCGGAAAGAAGAAGGCCCTCGGTTTCCTGGTGGGGCAGATTATGAAAGCTACCCATGGAAAAGCAAATCCGGGCATGGTCAACAAGATGTTAATGGAAAAATTGCAATAAGATTTAGCAAACATAAAGAAGCTGCTGGCAGTTTTTGTCAGCAGTTTTTTTATTGGGTCCGTGTGTGTTTGGCACAGAATAATCTTTGCTTCATTTCCATGCATGAATTTGTTATAATTATAATTAAGATTAAACATTTCGGGATAATATCCTTGTTGATGATAGAAAAAATCCTTTTGGGAAGAGGGTATCAGCATGAAAAAAACACTGAAAGGTCTGCGGAATCTGGAAGAACTGATCACAGAACAGGGAATGGCTGGGCTTGATTACCTCAGCATGAGTATCGGTTATGACGGGAAGGCGTATTTCCTTTTCTCATCCAAAATTCCGGACCGCATTGACGGGATGTTCGTAAACACTGTAGCAAATGCGGAATACACAGCATTGGTCGTTACCCCGTCCTGGGAGAGCGGCGAACTGAAAAAGGTGGAAAGGATCAATTTCGGGAGGCATGTGATGAACTTCCGTTTCCTCCGTCCCGTTCCCGACGGTTCTTTCCTTCTGTTGGGCTCAAGATGTATGTATTCGAAGAAAAACGGTCCCGAAAAAAACGCAGTATTTCTTGACAGGGAGGGAAATGTATTACGTACATTCACCTTTGGAGACGGTATCGCAGACTGTATTGTCAGGGATGACGGGCTCATTATCACAAGTTATTTCGATGAGGGCGTGCTTGGAAACTACGGCTGGGACGACCCCATCGGCAGCTGCGGCCTGTGTGGGTGGACAACGGACGGAAGGAACATCTGGCGTTGCGAAAGAGATATATTGGACTGCTATGCTATGAATATCGATGCGGACGGAAATCTGTGGTATTACTACTACACTGATTTTCAGCTTGTCCGAACAGATTTCAGAACCGAAACAGAGTATGACCCGATGGTGGAAGGCGCAAGCTGTTTCGCAGTGGCAGGACAGGGCAGGTTTCTGATCATGGACGGTGGGTATGATGACCCGGATTCATTCTATGTGAGCAAGATCAACGGAGGTCAGATTGAAGACACGGAACCGCTGGAATTTGTCAGGGAGGACGGAACTGCTGTCCCGGCAATCCCTCAGGTCTTTAACGGTGCGAAAGCTATCGTGCTGGCTGGGGATGGGAGCATCGGTTTCGCGGACTTTTCGGAAATGGGATGACCAGAAAGCGGACAGCAATAATACATTATAGCAAAGGGGAATGAATATGAGAGATATTGACGATCAGGAATGGAAAGCATATGTAACGAAATGCACAACCGGGGAATGGCCTGTTCCCCCGGGCTTTGTCAGTGACAAGAACAACTGGCTGTGCCGCGCCATTGTAGGTCGGGTGCTGTACTTCATTAAGGATGTGGAAGGCGCTCTGACGGTGTTAAGCACCTTCATCAACGATGTGGAACCGGACATGGACGATCATCCGGACCAGGGAATGTGTGAAGCGGAGCATTTTGTGCTGAGCCTGCGGGATATTTCGGAAATCATCTGGAAGCTGACAAAAAACGGAGACGCGGCGTTGCAGTATCTGGACAGAGCGTTTAAAATCTGCCGGAAATTTCCCTACCGGTTTCACACGGAAGCCCGGGGAGATATCTGGTACCGGCGGCTGAACATTCTGGCAGAAAGCGGCAGACTGGAACAGGCTGTTGCCGAGGCGGAAGAGATGGTGACAAATGAAAAACAGGAATCTCATACGCCAAAGCCCATTATTCCCGACCCCTTATATGAAAAGGTGAACCCGTATATTTTTTACAGCCTGCGCTTTTTGGCGGAACAGAAACACAAGAAGGGTGAAACCGCGAAAGCCTGTATGATATTTGCGGAAGCCTACCGGTATTTCCCTTTGTCGGCAGCAGGTGTCAGGGACGTAACCAAGGCGATGGAAACGAAAGACTGGGATGAGCAGTATAAGGCCTGGATCTTCTGTACGACCTATCAGTATCTGCCCTGGGAAAAACAGCCGGTTGTTAGCCTGAGAGACTGAAACAGTGATTTGTTGCTGTTTTATTTAAACCGGGTCCCGTTGTGAAGAAGTTTATCAGAGATAGAGAAACAGGGATTGCAATTATGGAAAAACAAATTACCGATATCCTGCGGAATCTGATAGCCTGCGCCAGTGTGACCAATACGGAAAAGGAAACCGTTGCGGAAACATGGATGCTGGATTTTTTTAGAAAACAGTCATACTTTCAAACGTATCCGGAACGGTGCGGGCTGTTCCCCATACCGGGCGACCCGTTGCACCGGAATACCGTATGGGCGCTGGTAAAGTGTGATGGATTGGATAATGAAGAGCAAGATGGCAAAGCGCCGGAGAATGATGTAACAGCAGCGGAAGATAAAAATGCAGCGCTGACCGCAGTACAGGCGCCTACGGTAATTTTTATGGGGCACCATGACGTTGTACCGGCAGATGTGTACGGTGATGCTGCTCCCTGGGCTTTTGACCTGGATAACATTGCAGCGCATTTGAATAAAGAAAACCTTTCTGCGGAAGCCTATACGGACCTTCTGTCCGGGGAGTGGCTGTTCGGCAGGGGCTGCTGCGATATGCTGGGGGGCACGGCTGTCCAGATGGCATTGCTTGCAGAGCAGGCAGAAAAAGTATTGCAAAAGACTGACAAAAGCAAAAAGACGCAAAATGAAAAGAACGTGATGGCGGATAAACCGGTGAAAACGTTGCGGCCCAACCCGGACGAAACCGTTGTGGACGACGGGGATGAAGAAGAGGTGTATGGCCCGGGTAAAGCAGACACATGTGGCGCCCTTTTGTTTCTCTCTGTTCCGGATGAAGAATCTTTTTCCGCTGGCATGCGGGGCTCGCTTTCCTTGCTGGAAGGTCTGAAAGAAAAATTTAATTTGGACTACCGTCTGGCCATCTGTGCGGAACCTAATCAGCGGCTGGCCGACGGAAAGACGCAGGTGGTTTATTCCGGCAGTATTGGCAAACTGCTGCCGGTTTTGCTGGTGCAGGGTAAACTGGTGCAGGTGGGCAGTTACCGGGAAGGGGTCAACCCGCTTGGCATTCTGTCACGAGTTGTGGCAGCCACCGAAGGAGATGAAACGTTTACGGAAAGGTACGGGGAGGAAGTCTCCGTTCCTCCGGTGTGGATGTACCTCCGGGATTTGAAAGAGGGCTATGATTTTTCCCTGCCGAAGCGTGCGGCAGGCTATTGTAATGTGCTCACGTTTCAGAAGACACCGGCCCAGGTGATGGCCTACTTTTTGGGAAAAATCAAAGGGGTATTGGAAGAGGTAAGCCATCCGGTTACGGTGATGACATGGGTGACCTTATGGCAACAGGCAAAACAGCGCAGCGGGTTTGAACAATTCTGGCAGGAGACAGAACGGAAGAAAAGGGAACTGCTGCAGGCGGAACACAAAACATTTCCGGAAGTTACCCTGTGGCTGATGCAACGCACGTTGGATTTTCTGAATTTTGATCAACCGGCAGTGGTCTTTGGCTTTGCACCGCCCTATTATCCGGCGGTGCGTAGCGAGGAAATGAAAGACGACGCCAGGTTTGCAGTATATAAAAAATCATTGTCTGCCTTACAGGAAGTTAGGATGAAAACGTATTTCCCGGGTGTGTCCGACTGCAGCTACTGCGGAATTCCGGAGGGAACACAGAATCCGGTGTATCAGGTCAATACGCCCTTATGGGGAAATGAGTATCATTTTGCCGTGGATGCGCTGGCACGGCTGCAGATACCGTTCTTTTTGTTCGGCCCCTGGGGCAGGGATCTGCACCAGGCCGGGGAACGGGTCAACCGATACAGCCTGACGGAGGAATATCCTGCGGTTTTGCGGAAACTGCTGCATTGCGTATGGTAGTCATTGTGCAAAAATAATTGGGCCTCTTGCTGGTCTGAATTTTCCTGTGCCATATTACGCAATTTAGTTCTTTGCAGTTCCTAACAAAATAAAAAAGTGTTATAATTTATGATATAGAAAAATTTTGAGGGGGAAACCGATGTATAACAAAGTTGATGAAAAATTTCTTGCAGGCCTGCAGGCTATTGTGGGAAAAGAACACGTGTATGCGGATCCGGACACGCTGGATCAGTACAAAACAGATGAAGAGACAGATCCGTCCAAGTTCCATACGCCGGAAGCGGTAGTGGCTCCCGGTTCTACAGAGGAAGTGGCGGCCATTGTAAAGCTGGCCAATGAAGCCAATATCCCGATTACCGTGCGCAGTGCCGGCACCAGCCTGTCGGACGGGGCAATTGCGGTCTGCGGCGGCATCATTCTGCTGATGGGACGGATGAACCGGATTCTGGAAGTGAACACGGAAGGGTTGTATATGGTTGCGGAAGCCGGCGCCCTGGTGAAGGATTGCCAGACTGCCGCAAAAAAACATGACCTTGTGTATGCCGGTGATCCCAGCAGTGCGGAGACCTGCCAGATCGGCGGGAACCTGGCCACCAATGCCGGCGGTATCAAGGCGATCCGCTACGGTGTTACCCGGGATCAGGTGTACGGTATGACCGTTGTATCCCCCATGGGTGAAATTCTGCATGTGGGCGCCTGCCTGAAAAAGAAAACTACGGGCTATGCACTGGAACAGTTGATCATGGGTTCGGAAGGTACACTGGGCATCATTACGGAAGTTACCCTGAAACTGCAGCCCCTGCCTCCGTACCGGTTTGACGTGCTGGCCATGTTTGACACTGTGGAAAAGGCTGCCCGTCTGGTTCCCACTGTAATTAAAGCGGGATTGAATCCCACCAGCATTGAGTTTATGGACAACAGTTTTGTGCGCAGTACTACGACTTTCTGCGAAACGGACGTTCCGCACCGGGACATTGCCAACTTTGTTTATGTAACGGTGGAAACCTTTGATGAAAACCAGCTTGACACCGGACTGGAAAAATTAAGCGAGCTGTGCGAAGAGGCCGGCGCGCTGGAAGTGCTGGAAGCAGACGACCGTCTGTGGACCCTGCGCCGCAGCTGCCAGGAATCCCTGCGGATCCTGTCTGACGTGACCATTACAGACGATTTCGTGGTTCCGGTCCATAAAGTGGCGGAGACGATTGAACATGTGAAAGCGATGGGGGATCATTATCCTTTTGAAGTCATGGTGCTGGGCCACGCCGGGGACGGCAATCTGCACGTCTGCATGTGCCGTAAGGATCTGACAGAAGAAGAGTGGAATGAGAATGTGGAAAAATTCCATAAAGAAGCATATCCATACGTTTACAGTTTAGGAGGCCGTTTATCCGGTGAACACGGAATCGGCGCCAAGAAACTTCATTATATGGAAGAGTACACCGAACCGTCTGAACTGGAATATATGCGTATGATCAAGCGGGCGGTGGACCCGAAAAATATCCTGAATCCCGGGAAAATTTTTAACGTATAAATTAAAAGTTTATTATAAAGGAAATTGTTGTATTTTTTGGCGTCCTGCTTGTGATACAAGCAGAAAAACAGAACGCCGGTAAAGGAGCGTTTGTATGGCAAAGTATAATCCCGTTACCCCGGAATTGCTGGAAGAACTGAAAAAGGTTGTAGGCGGGGCAAATGTAAAAACGGATGCAGAAACCCTGGACCGTTTTAAAACGGACGAAGAGACGGATCCCCGCCTGATGCACCTGCCTGAAGTTGTGGTCTGGGTCAACAGCACGGAAGAAGTTGCGGCAGTCATGAAACTGGCCAACCAATTTGTGGTTCCGGTAACGCCCCGCAGCGCAGGCACCAGCGTTTCCGACGGCGCGATTCCCGTATTGGGCGGTATCGTGCTGAACATGGAAAAAATGAATAAGATTATTGAAATCAACGAAGACGCCATGTATGCTGTAGCCGAAGCCGGTGCGCGTACCATCGATATCCAGATGGCCGCCAAAGCAAAAGGTCTGCTGTACGCGGGCGACCCCTGCAGCGCGGAAAGCTGCCTCATCGGCGGCAACATCGCAACCAACGCCGGCGGCAACAAGGCGGTACGCTACGGCACCACCCGGCACCAGGTGTATTCCGTAGAAGTGGTAACGCCTACCGGAGAGATTACGACCCTGGGTTCCCGTCTGAAAAAGTGCAGCACCGGGTACTGCCTGGAACAGCTGATCATGGGTTCGGAAGGCACGTTGGGCATTATTTGCAAGGCGACCCTGAAGCTGTTGCCGCTGCCTCCGTACAAAGTGGACGTAGCCGCGGTATATGACGATCTGGATAAGGCCGTAACCCTGGTACCGAATCTGGTAAAGGCCGGACTGGAGCCTACCAGTGTGGAATTCATGGACAGTAACTTCCTGAAGAGCTCCTGTGAATACAGTGAGATCAAGCTGCCTCATTGTGATGAGGGCGTGTGCTATCTTATCGTCAGCATGGAAACCTTCAATGAAGACGAGGTAGATGCCAAAATGGAAAAACTGGCGGAAATCTGTGAAGAATCCGGCGCCATTGATGTGCTGGAAGCAGATGAGCGTGTCTGGACCGTTCGCCGCAACTGCCTGGAATCTACCCGTTCCTTAAGCAAGATTGCCCAGTCCGATGATCTGGTAGTGCCTGTTGACCAGATTGCCAATTGCATCAAACGCCTGACGGAAGAAGCAAAGAAATACGATTTTACCATGTTCTGTCTGGCTCACGCCGGCGACGGAAACCTGCACTTCCAGCATATGAAGGGCGATATGAGCGACGAAGCCTGGGAACAACAGCAGCACGCCTTCCATGAAACCGCTTATTCCTACGTGTACAGCCTGGGCGGCCGTATCTCCGGCGAGCACGGCATCGGCGCGAAGAAAGTTTACGCGATGGAAAAATACACCGACCCCGTGGAGCTGGCGATGATGAAAGCCATAAAAAAAGCCCTGGATCCGCTGGATATCCTGAATCCGGGCAAAGTGATGAATGTATATTGATTAGTGTTGCAATCATCATAATTGCAGGGACAGATAACTGCAAGACGGTGCTGCCCCTGCTTAAACAGAGAAGCAGTGAGTGATTTTAAAGGAGAATCTGCAAATGTTTTCCAGAGTAATGCTGGCCTTGGACCTTTCGGAACTTACCCCCCGTATGCTGGATGTGTTTTACAGCATCTGCCTCAGTCCGGAAACGGAAGTGCATCTGCTTCACGTTGTCAAAAGACCTGAAGATTATGCCAAAACCTCTCCCTATTACAAAAAGACATACAGTCGTTTAAACGGTCTGGCGCAGGATATAAAGAACGCCGGATATGATAAGGTAGAAATATTGTGGGAGAGCAATCCGGATGTGCTGAACGGCATTCAAAAAGCAGTTGACCAGTACGATATCAACCTGCTGATCATGGCGTCCCATGGCAAGGGCCTCTGGGCCAGTACGTTCCGGGGCAGCAGCACCTTCAACGCAGTGCGTGCCATTGATATCCCCACTCTTGTAGTAAAAGGTGATTACAAGTGCAGCGATTATCTGCAGCGTATCCTGTTACCAACGGATTTCTCCCGGAAATCCCTGATTGCCCTGAATTTTATCCGCAACCTGCGGGAAAATGTGGGGGAAGTTATCTTCGTGCATGTGATTGAAGGAGTCCGGGGCGACGACGAACTGCTTGAAAACAAAGAAATGGCAGAGGATATGCTGGTGGAGCTTTGCAATGAAATGCAGAACTTCGGTATAAAATCCCGCTATGTCATTGCCGACGGCGGCGCCGCTTCCAAGGAAATCTGCAAACTGGCCGAAGAGGAAAACTGCAGCCTTGTCATCACCGGGAAAACCGGGGCAGGTCCCATTAAGGGACTGCTGATGGGAAGCACAGCCCAGAATATTTTGCTGAATTCCGGGCGTACTCTCTGGGTAATGCCGGACGAAGAGAGTGACGAGTAAGCAGTGTGGCTGCGCACACAGGAAAACAACCGATTATCTTTTCCTTTGGAACCGGCTTCTTGGACGGTGGTTGTAAAAAACGCTTGACAGAACAGGGAAATATCCGTATAATATTTTACGTGGCTGACATTCAGCCACGTATTTATAATTTAAAAGCCCTACAACCGGAGAGATGACCGAGCGGTTGAAGGTGCACGCCTGGAAAGCGTGTGTACGGGAAACCGTACCGAGGGTTCGAATCCCTCTCTCTCCGCCATTAGAAAACAAGTGCCGCACAGCGGCTTTTTTCTTCTAACGTATAGATATCAGGAAAAGGTTTTTCTGTACGACTGTAGTGGCAGGTCCTGCGCGATGGAGGCCTGTGAACCGTGTCAGGTCCGGAAGGAAGCAGCACTAAGCGGATCCCTTCATGCGCCGCGGGGGTGCCTGCCCTGCGGTCTTACAGGAAAACCGGCAGAAAGCAGTCCGTGAAGGGCTGCTTTTTGTATTTCACGATAAATTCATTGTTATTTGCGCTGTTTTTTACTATAATATTAGAATAGAATGTGAAACCGATTCCGTAAGAAGAAAGGATGTGCGACATGGCTTACCAAACCCTATATCTGCGCTGGCGTCCGTCCAGCTTTGATACGCTGGTGGGACAGGCTCCTGTCAAACAGGCGCTGATGAATGCATTGTCCAGCGGCCGTATTGCGCATGCTTATCTGTTTACCGGACCCCGCGGTACGGGAAAAACTACTACGGCGCGTATTTTCGCGAAAGCGCTGAACTGCCAGAACGGACCTACCAACCATCCCTGCGGCGAATGCCTGAACTGTCGGCAGATTACTGATGGCAGCGCACTGGACGTACAGGAGTTGGATGCCGCTTCCAACCGTGGCGTGGACGATATTAAAAATCTGAACAAGAACGCAGACTTTGCACCGGTCAATTGCCGGTATAAAGTGTATATCATCGACGAAGCCCACATGCTGACCACGGAGGCCTGCAACGCGCTGCTGAAAACCCTGGAAGAGCCTCCCGAACATGTGGTATTTATTCTGGCTACGACGGAGCCCCAGAAGATTTTACCGACCATTCATTCCCGCTGCCAGCGGTTTGATTTCCATCCGATCACTCAGGAAGAAATCGTGGCTCATCTGCAAAAAGTGGCGGAAGGCAGCGACATTAAAGCGGAAAAGGAAGCGCTGGAGCTAATTGCGGCGGCTTCTGAAGGCGGCATGCGCGACGCGTTGAGCCTGCTGGAGCAGTGCGGCGTCATGGCGGAAACGGTTACGGCGGAAACGGTCCGTTCCGTCCGCGGTATCATTGGCCGGGAAATTTTGCGGGAGCTGGTTGGTGCGGTGGGGCAGCGTGAGGTTGCTTCTGCCCTGACGATTTTTGACCGGCTGCTGATGCAGGGCAAGGACATCAGCCAGATCCTGATCGAACTCTCCGGCTATATGCGGGCGTTGCTGTTGTACAGGGCAACACCGGAATATCAGCCCATTTACGTGACCGATACGGCGGAAGAACTGGCGAAGCTGGCAGAGCTGTATACCGGGGAACGGATCCTGGCAGCCCAGGAGATTATTCATCAGGCTATGAATGAGCTGCGTTTTACAGCCCGTGGCAGGGTTACTGCCGAGATGTGCCTGTATGATTTATGCCGTGAGGATAACCGGACGCTGAAAACACTGGCGGCCCGGGTCAATCAGCTGGAACGGGAGATGGCGGCCCTGAAAGCCGGCGGACTTACGGCGGCGGTTCCGCAGGAACCGGCCGGCATTACTGCGCCGGCAGTAGTTGCAAACGTAAAACCGGCAGAGGCTTCAAAAACGAAATCTGTAGAAGTTACGAAAGCAAAACAAGCAGAAGCTTCAAATGCACAACCGGCGGAGCCGGTTGAGAAACCGGTTCAGCAAAAACCGAAAGAAGAGGCGCCGGTTGTTCCGGTAAAAACACCGCAACCGCAGCCTGTTGCAACTGAAGCTAAAAAAGAAAAAGCCAAAACGACGGTTACCGAAGAAACGAAAGTCGCGGCATCTCCTGCCGGCAATAATCCATCGGCAATACCTCCGGTTGTTCCGGGGAATACAGATGTGCCGGGCGCCGGTAACGGCTCTTCTGACCAAGGTTATACTCCTTACGCTGGCGATTGGGCTACGGGAGATGAATATTGGACCCGGACCATGGAAATATTGAAAGCGGAACGAAAGCAATCCATTGCAGCCTGTGCTTCCCACGGGTATGTGATGGCCTATGAGAATCAAACGCTTATCGTTGGCTTTAAGATGAAATATTTATGCGAACGTCTGCAGAAACCCGATTACCGGGAAGTAGTCGAAGATGTTTTGCTGCGGGTGGCGCGGGTGCCTGTACGGCTGCAGTGTGTGGAGGATACGGGCGGAAAACCTGTCGCAAAGAGCTCTGCAAAAAAAAGCTCGGCAGCGGCTCCCGGAAAAAGCAACACCCCGGCAAAAGGAGAAGCGCAACCGAACGTATTCGATAGTACAAAAAAAGCTATGGAAATGTTCAATGCAACATTGCATAAGGTATAGTTACAGATTTTAGAGAAGCGCGGAAAAATGAAAAAAGTTTTATGGCGCTGTGCATTATCATAGAAAAAACATAAATACGATTTATAGTAAATTGACAGGAGGACGACAAGATGAAAGGTATGAAATTCCCCGGTATGGGCGGTATGGGTAATATGCAGGGCATGTTGCAGAGAGTACAGAAGATGCAGGCTGATATGCAGAAGGTGCAGGCAGATCTGCAGGCCCGTACCTTTGAAAGTACGGCAGGCGGCGGTGCGGTAAAGGTTACCGTAACGGGCAAAAAAGAACTGACAAGCGTTGTATTGGATCCCCAGGTGGTAGATCCGGAAGATGTGGAGATGTTACAGGATTTAATTCTGGCTGCGGTAAATGAAGCCATGCATCAGGTAGATACTGTTTCGGAAGAAGAAATGAACAAGGTGACCGGCGGCCTCAAGATTCCGGGAATGTAAAATGGCAGGACTGATAAAACCGCTGAACAGTGTGTATGATCAGTTCCGGCGTCTGCCGGGAGTGGGAAACAAATCAGCGCTGCGACTGGCCTATCATATTATTGATATGCCGGAAGATGAGGTGCGGCGGCTGGCTGAAACACTGTTGCAGGCGAAACGGGAAATCCGGTTCTGCAAAGAATGTTTTAACCTGACTGACGGCGATATATGTGAGATTTGTGCGGATACGGAACGCGATCACAGCACGATCTGTGTGGTGGAACAGCCGCAGGATGCCATGGCCATGGAACGCAGCCATGGTTATACAGGCGTTTATCACGTACTGCACGGATGTCTGTCGCCGCTGGACGGTATAGGACCGGAAAATCTGCGGATCAAAGAGCTGTTGTTCCGGCTTGAAAAAGAGGACGTGAAAGAAGTCATCCTTGCTACCAACAGCAATGTGGAAGGAGAAGCAACCGCATCCTATCTGGCGCAGCTTCTGCGGCATCAGCCCGTGATGGTCAGCCGTATTGCCCGGGGACTGCCCATGGGCGGAGACCTGGAGTATGCAGACGAGGTCACGCTGGCCAAAGCACTGGAAAACCGTACCCCAATCAAAGAATAAGGGAAATTCAATTTGTCCTGGGAAACGACAGTTTTATGAGTATGAATTGCCAAGCCTGTTGGTCAAGAGGTTTGGCCCGGAAGAAAAGGAGGCAGTCATGGAAATTATAGCTTCGATCGGTTCACTGGCTATTGGTGTAGTGATACTGTATATCATCGTTAAACTGCTGGCATTGCCGTTCAAGCTGGTCTGGAACGGAATCATCGGCGCTGTTATGCTGTGGCTGGCAAATCTGCTGGGCGGTGCGCTCTTTAACGTGACGATCCATATTACCATTATCAAGGCGCTGATAGCCGGTTTCTTTGGAATACCCGGTGCTGCGGCAGTAATTTTATGGGATTTGTTTGTTAAATAAAAAACAGGTTTATCGATTCTGATTATTCCGCAAAGGAAAGAAGAGCGGAATGGAGGATGAGTCATGAGCGGTTTACATGCAATGGCTGCATGGATTCAACAGGAGACCAGTGCCCGCCGTCCCGGTCTGGATCAGACAGGCGTGGTGATGCGGACAGCCTCGGTTCTCCTGTTGTTGCTTCCGGGGAAAAACGGACCGGAGCTGTTGTTTGAAGTCCGTTCCGGCAAATTGGGCTGGCAGCCCGGGGATATCTGTTTCCCGGGCGGTCGCAGGGAAAGCAGCGATCGTAATTATGCGGCAGCGGCGGTACGGGAAGCTTCCGAGGAACTGGGGGTTCCGTACAAAGATATACAGCTTTGCGGTACCCTTGATTTTTTTGCGGCTCATAACGGGTTTATGGTCTACCCGTTTGTCGGAATCTGGGACCCGGAGACGGTTTCGGAAACGCCGGATGCGGTTTACAGGCAATGGGATTATAACCGGGATGAAGTTGCGGAACTGTTTAGCGTTCCGCTCTCCTGGTTTTTACAGCATGAGCCCCGGATCGGTACGGCCCACATACAGGTTACCCGGAAAGACGATTTTCCGTTTGAACTGGTGCCACATCTGGACCCCCATAAAGATTTCCATCAGGAGTATCCGATTTACTTTTATCAGTACGGGGATAAAGTGATCTGGGGCATGACTGCCGCAATTTTACACAGTTTTCTTGAACGCTTCGGAAAGGGGTTAGCAGACTTTGCGTAAGATATTTTTTCTGATTGTGGCAGCGATTGCCGCTTTTATGTGGGGCGATTTTTCACTTGACAAAATTTCGGAGCTGGAATTTTTATCCGGAAAGAGAAATATTGTCGTGATGGGCTGCGATATCCGCAAAGACGACGCAGGGCGCAGCGATACCCTGTTTGTCGTGATGATGGATAAAAGCGATAAAAAAGCAGCCCTGCTCTCTGTTCCCCGGGACACCCGGGTGAATATCAAAGGACATGGCTGGGATAAAATTAATTCGGCCTTCGCCTATGGAGGACATAAACTGACGCAGGAAACCGTGCAGGATTTTCTGGGCATCAAACTCCATAATTATGTAGTTGTGGATTTCCAGGGGTTTAAAGGTCTTGTAGACGCGGTAGGCGGCGTGGATATCAACGTGGAAAAGCGTATGTATTATTACGATCCGTATGCCGATTTCGAAATAGACCTGCGGCCCGGCAACCAGCACATGGACGGAAAAACTGCCATGCAGTACGTCCGTTACCGCGATGAAGAAGGGGATATCGGGCGGATCCGCAGGCAGCAGAAATTTATTATGGCATTATACAAACAGATTGCATCGAAGAACATCCTGGCCAAAATGCCCGGTGTTTCCAAACAGATCATGTCCATGATCAAGACAGACCTTTCGTTAAAAGAAATGGTTGAGCTGGGGAAAGCGATGCACGATATGATGGAAACGGACGGGCTGAAAATGGCCATGGTGCCGGGGACTCCGAAATATATCGACGGCATCAGTTACTGGATTCCTGACATTCCCAAAATGCGCCAGCAGATGGCGGAAATGCAGGGAGTCAAAATGTCAGAAAAATTCAGAGAGAATACAAAAAAGTTGGAAGAGGATTACAAAAAATCCGCTAAAAAATAAGAAAACAGTATTGAAGTTTTCAATGATTTATGATATATTATAAATACAATAAAACAGCCCCTCATTTGGCCCTTCTAGCAAGGGCTTTTTTTTATACTATTTTTATACTTTTTCTATCGGTTTTTTGCTTCCGGAACCCGTTTTAACGAGAGTCCGATCCGCCCCCGGGCCTCATCAATGCTGATAATCATCACGTCCACGATGTCCCCGGTGGAAACAATATCCAGCGGGTGTTTGAAACGCCGGTTGGACAGTTCGGAGCGGTGGATCAGTCCGTTGACTTTCAGGCCGATATCCACGAAGCAGCCGAAGTCCACAACATTGCGGATCGTTCCTTTCACGATGGAACCAATCTGCAGCTCGCTGAGCTTTGTAACATTTTTACGGCTCAGGGGAGCCGGCGAATCTTCCCGGGGATCCCGGCCCGGTTTTGCCAGGGCCTGCAGGATATCGGTAACGGTAGGCAGACCGGCCTGCAGGTGTTCCGCAATTCGTTTCGGATCGGCTTTGGCGGCAGCTAATTGAACGGCAGGGCTGCCGCTGTTTTCTTTTTTGCAGCCTAATTCTGCCAGAATTTTTTCCGTCAGTTCATAGCTCTCCGGATGGACCGGCGTATTGTCCAGCGGATTGGTTCCGTTGGCAATGCGCAGAAAGCCGGCGCACTGGGTAAAGGCGGCCGGACCTAAACGGGGCACTTTCAGTAGTTCTTTGCGGTTGCGGAAGCGCCCGTTTTCGTTACGGTAGGCTATAATATTTTTGGCTACGGCGCTGCTGACGCCTGCAACATAGCTTAATAATGCAGGGGAGGCGGTGTTCAGTTCCACACCCACATGGTTTACGCAGCTTTCTACCACGTCGCCTAACGCGTTGCCCAGTTCTTTCTGGTTGACATCGTGCTGGTACTGGCCTACGCCAATGGCTTTCGGCTCGATTTTGACCAGCTCGGCCAGGGGATCCTGGATGCGCCGGGCGATGGAAACGGCGCCCCGGAGAGAAACGTTCAGATCCGGAAGTTCTTCTTTGGCCAGCGGGGAGGCAGAGTACACCGATGCCCCCGCTTCGCTGACGATTAAATACGACAAATTCAGTTTATGCTTTTCAATCATTTTGGCGGTGAACTCTTCCGTCTCGAACGAAGCGGTTCCGTTGCCGATGGTAACCAGGGTAACGCCAAACTCTCTCACCAGTTTGACAAAATGAGCTTCCGCTTCATCCTGCTGGCGCTGGCTTCCGATGATGTACAGGGTGTCGGTGGCCAGCACTTTGCCCTGGGGATCGATGACCGCAGTCTTGCAGCCGGTACGGTACCCGGGATCCAGACCGATGACGGTATGGCCTGCGATAGGCTGTTGCAACAGCAGCTGCCGCAGGTTGACAGAGAATACGTTGATGGCCTGCTTTTCCGCTTTTTCAGTCAGCTCATTGCGGATTTCGCGCTCAATGGAAGGGAAAATCAGGCGTTTATACGCATCGGCACAGGCTTCCGCATACATGGCGGAAAAGGCGGTGCCCTCTTTGATCTTCAGGAAGCGGTGCAGTTCTGCCAGCATGCTTTCTTCCGGATAATTCAGCGCCAGCTTCAGGTATTTCAGCTTTTCGCCCCGGTTTAGGGCCAGCGTGCGGTGAGGCGGCAGTTGTTTCACAGGTTCGCTGTACTCTTTGTACATAAGGAAATCCTTGCCGGTGACCTCATCGGTTGCAAGAACAGAGGAAATCTGTGCGTTCTGCCATAAAATGCGGCGGATCAGGGCCCGGACATCGGCCCGGTCGGAAATATTTTCCGCTACAATATCCTGGGCGCCCTTCCAGGCATCGCTTTCCGTTTCCACGCCTTTTTCCGCATTGATAAAAGGCGCTGCCAGTTCGGCTAAGCTTTTCGGCGTATCTGCCTGCAGTACAATAAAACTGGCCAGCGGTTCCAGTCCTTTTTCCCGGGCAATCTGCGCCCGGGTCCTCTTTTTGGGTCGGTAGGGCAGGTACAGATCTTCCAGAACCTGCATTTTTTCCGCGGCCATGATCTGCTGTTCCAGTTCCGGCGTCAGCTTTTCCTGTTCCCGGATAGAGTTTAAAATTTCCTCCCGGCGTGCGTCCAGATTGCGCAGGTACTGGGCCCGGGTTTCCACATTGCGGATCTGTTCTTCATCTAATGAGCCGGTGGCTTCTTTACGATACCGGGCGATAAAGGGAACCGTGTTGCCGTCGTCCAGTAATTGCAGCGCGGCTTCCGCCTGCGCCGGTTTAATGTTTAATTCTTTTGCCAGTAATAATACAATTTTCTCCATTAGTAAACATACCTTTCTTAAAAAATGAAGGGATAAAAGAGGTTTGCGAATTTGCTCTTTCTTCACCATTATATCACTTGTCAAAGGGAAAAAGATACGATAAAATAATTTTATAATTTATATATTAGTAGAGCGCGTCTTTGAAAGCAGTATTTTACAGTTGTTGACGTGCCATTTTGACAATTTTCAGGAGATATCAGACTGTTATGATTGAAAAATATATTGAACACACATTATTGAAACCGGAAGCGACCACGGCAGATATAATCAAACTGTGCCAGGAAGCCCGTGAACATAACTTCCTGGGTGTTTGTATCAATCCCTGTTTCGTACCGCTGGCGAAACATCTGCTGGCGGGAACGGCGGTGAAAGTCGTGACCGTCGTAGGGTTCCCTTTAGGCTGCGATGAGCCGGAAGTGAAAGCAGAAGCGACCCGTCGCGCGGTGCAGAACGGCGCAGACGAAATCGATATGGTCATCAACGTGGGCGCGTTGAAGGGCCGGGACAACGCCTATGTGGTGGAAGATATCCGCCAGGTGGTCGCTGCGGCAGGGAAAGCCCCTGTTAAAGTTATTATTGAGGCGTGCCTGTTAAATGAAGAAGAAAAAATCCGTGCCTGCCGGATGATTGCCCAGGCTGGGGCTGCGTTTGTAAAAACGAGCACCGGGTTTAACAAAGGCGGCGCGACGGTGGAAGATGTGGCTCTGTTGTCCGGGGAAGCAAAAAATCTCGGACTGCGGGTAAAAGCTGCGGGAGGAATCCGGGATTACGCAACGGCAAAGGCCATGCTGAAAGCCGGAGCGGAACGGTTAGGCTGCAGCGCCGGAGTCAGGCTGGCGGAAGAAGAGGCCCGGGCATGAGCTGTTTCCAGGTAGCAGTACTGGCCAGCGGCAGCAAAGGCAATGCGACCGTGATGCGCTGCGAAGCCGGAATGGTGCTGGTAGACGCGGGCATATCCTGCCGCCGTATCGTGCAGGGAATGCAGAAGCTGGGGCTTCATCCCGAAAATCTGGACGGGGTGTTTATCACCCATGAACACATCGACCATGTGAAAGGGCTGGAGACGTTTACCAAAAAGTACCCTGTTCCCATCTATGCTAGTGCCGGAACCTGGCGGGGCATTAAGCAGACCTTGCCACGGATTGACCTGCAGTTATGCAACCGGCATATCTTTGCACCCCAGACGGAACTCACGCTGGGCGGTCTGCAGGTGCGCAGCTTTTCTGTATCGCACGATGCGCAGGAACCGGCCGGGTATTCGTTCCGGTGCAAGGGCCATACCTTCAGTTACGTAACGGATACCGGGTATGTCAGCGATATTGTAAAACGCGAGTTGGACGGAGCCGAAGTGCTGGTAATTGAAACCAATCACGACCCCATCCTGCTGAAAAACGGAAGCTATCCGCCGGTGCTTCAGAAGCGTATTTTAGGAACCCGGGGACACCTGGCCAACGAGACGGCCGGCCGACTGCTGACAACGATGAAAGCATTGCCACGGCAGGTTTTTCTGGCACACCTGAGCCAGGAGAACAATACGCCGGATCTGGCCTTGTCCACAGTCCAGGGTATTGTTACACAGCAATGCCCGAACGCAATGATTCAGTTCTATGTCACTTCGCAGGACGAAGTAGTTAAAAATAGAGAATGGGAGGATTACCATGAGCAAAACATTTTTGAATAAGGCAGGTAAATTAACCTTCAGCTTATTGCTGGCAATGAGTATGCTGTTTAGTGGCTGCGGCGGCGACAGCGGCAAGGCTGCGGCTCCGGATGCCAACAAGAAACCGGCGGCTCCGGCAACGGAACAGGCGGCGCAGAAGAACGCTGAAAAGAAAGCGGAAGAAATTGACAAGAAGATGTCCGGCGCACGGAATACGCCTATCGTACAGGCTGCTAAAAAGGTTGGGCCTACGGTCGTGGGTATTACCAACAAGGCGTATGTACGGGACTTTTTCAACCGGGTGCAGCTGGCGGAACGTGGCTACGGTTCCGGTGTTATCTATGATAAATCCGGTCTGATCGTGACCAATAACCACGTGGTGGACGGAGCGTCCGAAATCATCGTGAGCCTGGCGGACGGACGCAGTGCCCAGGGTAAAGTGCTGGGAACAGACGCAGCCACGGACCTGGCTGTAGTAAAGATTGATCTGGACAATCTGCCGGTTGCCGAGTTCGGTGACTCCTCTACGGTGCAGGTGGGCGAACCGGCCATTGCCATCGGCAACCCGCTGGGTATGGAATTCCGGGGCAGCGTAACTGTGGGCATTATCTCCGCCCTGAACCGTTCCGTGGAAATCGGGGAAAAGAAGTTCACCCTGTTCCAGACAGACGCAGCCATCAACCCGGGTAACTCCGGCGGCGCCCTGGTGAACGCGGACGGTGAAATCATCGGTATCAACAGCGCCAAGATTGGCGTATCCAATGTAGAGGGCATGGGCTTTGCCATTCCTATCAATAATGTAAAACCCATCATCAAAGAACTGGCGGCCAAAGGCCGGGTAGCTCACCCGTATGTAGGCGCGTCCCTTATTGACAAAGACATTGCCAAACATTACGGCTTCGATATGGACCTGCATGACGGCCTGTTTATCATGAAGCTGTCCAAGGGCGGCCCGCTGGCCCGCTCCGGCGCACGCACCGGCGATATCATCACCGAGTTTAACGGGGTGAAAGTTCATACCGTTGCCGCATTGCGGGATGAAATTGCGAAACACCAGGTGGGCGACCAGGTGAATATCACCATTCTGCGAAACGAGACCCAGATGACGCTGGCCGTAACCCTGCAGGAATATCCGAGAAGCTGATTGGCCCGAATGTGAAGTTTTGCATC
Organism: uncultured Succiniclasticum sp.; assembly: GCF_902793885.1. Lineage (NCBI taxonomy): Bacteria > Bacillati > Bacillota > Negativicutes > Acidaminococcales > Acidaminococcaceae > Succiniclasticum > uncultured Succiniclasticum sp. The sequence goes on along the minus strand of NZ_CADBFF010000021.1, from coordinate 11,885 downwards.
AGAAACCTGCTTTTGCAATGAAGAAGTTTCAGGCCTATGTGGCTGTTAAAAATTGAAGAGCCGCCCGTACCTGGGCGGCTTTTTTCAACACCAGTCAGATTGTTAATTGTTTGCAACAAAAAGTTGCAATGCATGTTTCATTGCCGGAACACGAATTTGATTTATGGTTCAAAAAATTTAACGGTGAACACCTATGAAAATTACCATTGCCTGCGTAGGCAAACTGAAAGAAAAATATCTGACGGCAGCCATGGATGAATATGTGAAACGGCTGCAGCCTTTCTGCAAACTGGAGATTATAAGCATCAATGAAGAAAAAATGCCGCAGGAGCCTTCGGAAGCTGAACGGATGCAGGTGCTGGAAAAGGAAACACAACGGCTGCTGTCCATAATTCCTGAGCATTCCTATGTAATTCTGCTGGACTTACAGGGAAAGCAGATTACCAGTCCGGAACTGGCGGAAAAAATGGATGCGCTGGCAGTACAGGGCGTCAGCCATATTACGTATGTCATCGGCGGCGCTTTCGGCTATACGGATGCGTTGCGGAAAAAAGCGGACTTCCGCTGGTCCTTTTCCAAACTGACCTTTACGCACCAGATGATCCGCGTGCTGCTGGCGGAACAGATTTACAGAGCGTTTAAGATCAGTAAGGGGGAAAAGTATCATTGGTAAACGATTAAGAGTTTGTATGACGGCGTGAAGCGGCAGGGAAAAGACATTGCAAAACGCTCACGGCTTGCTATTCCATGGACTCATTTGCCTGTGGCTTCGGAACTCGGGACTTCGTCCCTCAGACAGCCTCGCCACGACGGCATATTTCATCTCATGGAATGACGCAACCCGTTTGAAGTTTTGCTCATGCCTTTTCCCTGCCAGCATCACGTTACCGCTGCTTCCCCTTTTTTATAAAATGGTAATGCACCATACTCAATTTTAGTGTATAATGTTTTTAGAAAGACTAGCTTTTTTTAAAAGTCTGAAAATATATTCTTGACACCTGGAGGGAGGAGATCCGATGAAAACCTGGAAACGTTTGTTGCAGACGACTTGTGTTGCGGCTCTGGTGGGCGCCACGGCGATGACCGTGACGGCTTCTGCCGCAAAGGCACCTGTAGCGAAAGCACCGGAAAAAATCCCCGTCATTCTGGACGCGGACATGGTGGATTTGTTTGATGACGGCGTAGCCTTACTGATATTGGCCCAGTCTCCCAAAGTAGACTTAAAGGGCGTAACGGTGGTGATTGGCAACAGCTGGGTTGAAGACGGCGTAGCCAGCACGATTCGTCATCTGGAAGGCATCGGCAGGACCGATATACCGGTTTTTGCCGGCAATAACAAACCGACCCGGCCCGGCCGTATCGAAAATATTAAGGCAGAAAAGAAACTGTGGGGCCGCGGCCACGACTCCCACTTGGGCGCAGCGGGGTATCCTAAGCCTGCTTCCTGGCAGGAAACGTACCGGGAACGGTATAAGAGCGAGCCTACCGTTGGGCCGAAGGCGGAAGACGCCAGCGATTTTATCATCCGTACCATTAAAGAAAATCCTCATAAAGTGACGATTGTAGGGATCGGCACCGGCGGCAATATTGCCAAAGCGTTGGAAAAAGATCCGTCCATCGCCCCGCTGGCTAAGGAAATCGTATACATGGCAGGCGCGTTCCTGCACGCGGGTAATGTAATGCCTACCGCGGAGTTTAATGTGTGGCTGGATCCGGAATCCGCAAAGAAGGAATATCGCGGAGCCTGGCCCAAACAGACCTTCTTCCCGCTGGATGTATGTGAAAACGAAAGAATCAATTACAAGAATTTCCTGGATCTGGAAAAGCGGGTAAAAAATCCCGTCTTTAAACATATGTGGGAAAATCATTACCAGACCCCGCTGTTCCGGAATAATCAAAAATTCGAGAACTATATCTGGGATGTACTGGCCGCGTCTTATGTGCTTGATCCGTCCATCGTTACCGAAGAAGTGTTCATGCCGGTTGACGTAAACGATACCTACTCCCTGTCTTACGGTGAGACGCTGGCCTTTGCGGGGCCGGGACCGGAAGGTTCCCAAAAGGCTCACATCGTACAGAAGATTGACCGCAAGAAAGTCTGGAAAATCGTAACGGATACCTTTGATAAATTATAAGGAACTGTTGAACCTGTGCCGTTCGCATGGTCGATGACAAACATTCCGGCGAACGGACCGGCGGTTCCAAGGTTATGTTGTAAACGTAGAGGAACTTGTTTATGAATCTCTTTACCCCTGCTGAATTTACGGAGAATTATGCCCAGGCTGGCGTGAAAAAAGCGTCATTGCCAGTCGGTAAAATGCTTTTGCTGGGTATGCTGGCCGGTTTCCTGATTGCTATGGGCGGCGCCACGGCCAGTACCGCGTCCCATGCTATCCCCAATGCGGGGCTTGCGAAGATGGTCAGCGGTCTGCTGTTCCCCTTTGGTCTGGCCATGGTCATTCTTACCGGCGCAGAATTATTTACCGGAAACGTGTTAATCAATATTTCCGTTTTTGAAGGAAAAACAGGATTCGGTTCCATGCTGCGCAACTGGGTGTGGGTGTATATCGGTAATTTCTGCGGCGCTATTCTGGTAGCAGCGGGAATGGCGTTTTTAGGATGCCTGAATTTGTCCGGCGGCGGCTTTGCCGTGTCGGCTATCAAGGTGGCGGCGGCCAAAAATTCGATTCCGTTTCTGACGGCGGTGGGACTGGGCTTTTTCTGTAATGTGCTGGTAACCATTGGCGTACTGATCAGTCTGGGCTCTAAAGATACCATCGGACGTTTCATCGGAGCCTATATGCCGGTAGCTTTCTTCGTCATCTGCGGCTTTGAGCACAGCATTGCCAACATGTATTATGTGCCCGCCGGTATTTTTGCCGCTTCGAACCCGACCTATCAGGCGCTGGCTGTGAAAGCCGGAGTCAATCTTGCCAACGTCAGCTGGGGAAGTTTCGTTATGGGAAATCTCCTGCCCGTGACGCTGGGCAATATATTAGGCGGACTTGCCATCAGTTTTATCTTCTGGTATTGTTACGGGAAAAAATAAAAAACAAACTGGTTTATGTCAGAAACTTTATATTATACTGTCTGATCATAACCGAGCTAAAGCCTGCTTGCAATACAGCAGGCTTCTTTTATAAAAGGTGGATTTATGTTACTTCTTTCGATTGAGAATCTGGCCCACAGTTATGGGGAACGGACGCTTTTTAAAAATGTAAATTTCAATATTGAAACCGGAGATAAAATCGGCCTCATCGGTATCAACGGTACAGGGAAATCCACATTGCTGCGGCATATTGCGGAACTGGACGGGGGCAAGGACCCGGAAACGGGTGAACCGGGAAAGATTATCCCGAACGGTACCTGCGTCATTGAATATCTGCCGCAGGACCCTCCTTTTGCCCCGGATGCCACGGTGATCGAGCAGATTTTCCGGGGCGATTCCCCCATGATGAAACTGCTGCGGAGCTATGAAACCGTGTTAGATGAAACGGCGCTGCATCCGAATGATGCAGCGGTGCAGCGGAGACTACTGGAAGTGCAACAGCAGATGGACCAGCATTTTGCCTGGCAGCTGGAAAGCGAGGCAAAGGCTGTATTAAACCGTTTGGGGATTTCGAATTTCAATCAGAAGATGAAGACCCTGTCCGGCGGGCAGCGCAAGCGGGTAGCCCTGGCCGGCGTGCTGGTGCGTCCCTCCGATTTGCTGATCCTGGATGAGCCGACGAACCACATGGACAATGAAACCGTTGCCTGGCTGGAGGGACAGCTACAGAAACGTAAAGGCGCGCTGCTGATGGTGACCCACGACCGGTATTTCTTCGACCGCGTCATCAACCGCACGCTGGAACTGGATAACGGCACTGCCTATCTGTACACCGCTAACTACAGCGGCTTCCTGAAAAAAAGAGCGGAGCGGAGGGAACTGGAAAGCGCGGCGGCCCGTAAGCTGCAGAATATTTACCGGCGGGAGCTTGCCTGGATCAGCCGGGGTGCGGAAGCCCGCCGTACTAAAAAGAAGGACCGGGTAGAACGATTTGCGGAAATCGAAGCGGCTGCCAAAGAAAAGGTGAACCGGCAGGAACTGGAAATCACTTCCGCGGCGACCCGCCTTGGCAAGACGGTGGTGGAACTGGAACACGTATCCTGTTTTTATGAAGGGATTGAATACATCCACGATTTCAGTTATATCCTGCTGCGGGATGACCGGGTGGGAATCATCGGCTCCAACGGTGTGGGGAAGACCACCCTGATGGATATCATTGCCGGACGCCTGCAGCCTGACAGCGGTAAGGTAACCATCGGGCAGACGGTGAAGATTGGTTATTTTTCCCAGCACAGTGAGTTTCCCGACACCAGGGAGCGTGTGCTGGAATACATACGGGACGCGGGCAATTATGTGCTGGCGGCAGACGGGACCTATATCAGCGCGGCCATGATGCTGGAACGGTTCCTGTTCCCGCCGGAACTGCAGTGGGTGCCCATCAGCAAACTCAGCGGAGGGGAACAGCGGAGGCTGTACCTGCTGCGCATTCTGATGGAAGCGCCGAACGTGCTGCTGCTGGACGAACCTACCAATGACCTGGATATCCCTACGCTGTCGGTACTGGAAGAGTATCTGGATACCTTTGCGGGGGCTGTGATTGCTGTGTCCCATGACCGATATTTCCTGGACCGTTTTGCCAGACGAATCTTTGCCGTTGAGGCAGGCGGTGTGCTGCGGCAGTACCCCGGTGGCTACAGCGATTACGAAAGAAGCAGGCAGCTGGAGGCGCTGGAGCAGGAAGAACTGAAAGGCACCGGCGAAGTGCTGCAGAAAAATTCGCAAAACAAAAAGAAACCGGCAGAGAAGAACCGGACTGCAGGTTCCGGTGACGGTGCAAAAAGAGAACAGGCTGAAGCGGATGGAATGGGTGAAAAAGAAACCGAAAACAAATCTGCCGGCCTTACGTTCAGTGAAAAAATTGAACTGGAAAAGCTGGAAGAAACCATAGCGGGAAAAGAAGCGGAAAGCAAAATGATTTCCCGGGAAATAACCCTGGCCGGGAATGACTATGAAAAAATAGCGCAATTATCAGACGACTTAAACCGGGTGGAAAAGGAACTGGAAACGCTGACGGAACGCTGGCTGGAACTCAGTGATAAAGAAGGATAGATAAGATATATAAAAAGGAATTTAGCAAGCTATAAAATATTCCGGCAAGGACAAGGCAACACAAACCCGTCAATGACTGCTATTCCATGGATTTATTCGCCTGTGGCTTCGGAACTCGGGACTTCGTCCCTCAAACAGCCTCGCCACGACGGCTCATTTCATCTCATGGAATGACGCAATCGTTGCCGATGGTTTGCTTATGCCTTGCCCTTGCGGCATAATCTTATGCTTGCAGATCCTGTTTTAGCCCTTTACAAATTTAGCAAGATAAAGTATAATAAATATACCATAAATATGAGGAAGGGGTTTTCCATCGTGAAAAAGATTTGTCTGGTATTATTTTCCATAATGATGATGCTTATGGTTGTGGGCTGCGGCAACAGCGGTCCGAAAAAGATGGTTATCGGCCTGGACGATAACTTTGCTCCTATGGGGTTCCGCAACGAGAAAAATGAAATTGTCGGCTTCGACATCGATCTGGCAAGGGAAGCCTGCAAACGCGCGGGCATGGAAGTTACTTTCAAACCCATTGACTGGAGCGCCAAGGAAGCCGAGCTGAACGGCAAGCGTATCGACGCTATCTGGAACTGCTTCACCATCAACCCGGAACGTGAGAAAGTGATCCAGTTCTCCAAACCCTACATCAACAACTGCCAGGTTGTGGCCGTGCCCGTCGATTCCAAAGTCGAGACGCTGGCTGATTTGAAAGGCAAAACCGTCGGCGTGCAGGACGATTCCACCGGCAGCTATCTGCTGGACGGCAAGTATGCTGATCTGCGCAAAGGCCTGAAAGAATACAAAAAATATCCTGACTTCGCTGCAGCATTCCTGGACATCGACTCCAAACGTCTGGATGCGGTTGTTGTGGACGAAATCTTGGTCCGTTACTACATGAAGAAGGCTCCCGGCAAGTACAAAGTGCTGAAAGAAGACTTGGGCAAAGAAGTTGTGGGCGTTGGTTTCCGCAAGGACGACAAGGAATTTGCGGCCCGCATCGACAAGATTCTGGACGAAATGAAGAAAGACGGTACCTGCAAGAAGATCTCCATGCAGTGGTTCGGTACGGACATCACCCGCTACGAGGATAAAAAATAATCCTTCGGCAACGGAAGGCTGCGCAAACCTGTGAATCGGACCGGTTCTTGCAGGCAACTGACGTTGTTGTTACATCTATCTTAAAGAAAATAACAGCAAGGCCGATGGTTTGTACCACCGGCCTTTGCGTGCGTTAAGGAGCCGCTGATTTTCTCTTCTGCTGTTATGCAGGCTGAAGCAGCAGCCGTTCCTGAAATAACGGAGCATTTTATGGACTATATCATTTCAATTATTCCCCAGATGCTGCTGGGGACCGTAGACACCTTACGGCTTTTCTTTATTACAATTGTGCTGGCGATTCCCCTGGGCATCCTTCTTGCGTTCTGCAGGGTTTCGTCTTTTAAGATACTGCGCAACGCGGTGGCGGCCTATGTGTATGTGCTGCGTGGCACGCCCCTGATGCTGCAGCTTCTGTTTGTGTATTTCGGCCTGCCCTTTATCCCGGTCATCGGCGTCCGCCTGGATGATTTCCCGGCGGCGGTGCTGGCCTTTGTGCTGAACTACGGCGCTTATTTCTGTGAAATTTTCCGCGCCGGTATCCAGGCGATCCCCAAAGGACAGTATGAAGCGGCCAAAACCCTGGGCATGAATTATGTGCAGACCATGAAGCGGATCATCCTGCCCCAGGTCTTTAAAATTATTCTGCCTCCGGTCAGCAACGAAACCATTACCCTGGTAAAAGATACGTCATTAATCTACGTGCTGGCCATGAACGACCTGCTGCGCACCACCCGGAACCTGGTGCAGCGCGATTTTAACATTATGCCGTTCGTGGTGGCCGCCGTGTTTTATCTGGTGATGACGTTAATTCTTACTTTTGGGTTCAACAAACTGGAAAAGCATTTCGCAAGATGGGACTGAGAGATTATGCGTAAGATAGAAGCAAGGAACGTTTGTAAAAAATTTGATGAGCTGGAAGTGCTGAAAGGCATTGACATGACCGTGGACGAAGGGGAAGTCGTTGCCATCATCGGGCCTTCCGGCGGCGGCAAGAGCACCTTTCTCCGCTGTCTGAACAAACTGGAAACCATCAACGGGGGAACCATTTTAGTCGATGGGGAAACGCTGGTGAGCACGGACGAAAAGGGAAATGTGAATTATGCCGGAAATTCCTCTCAGATTGCCTGCAAAATGGGCATGGTGTTCCAGCAGTTTAACCTGTTTCCCCACATGACGGTGCTGGAAAACCTGATGGAAGCGCCGGTGCATGTACAGAAACGGAATCCGGCGGAGGTGCAGAAAGAAGCGGAAGCCCTGCTGGAAAAGGTTGGCCTGCTGGATAAACGGGACCAGTATCCCCTGCGCCTGTCCGGCGGGCAGCAGCAGCGTGTGGCCATTGCCCGGGCCCTTTGCATGAATCCGGATATCATGCTCTTTGACGAACCCACATCTTCCCTGGATCCGGAGTTGACGGGGGAAGTGCTGCGAACCATGCGCAGCCTGGCAGAAGAGCATATGACCATGGTTGTGGTGACCCACGAGATGGGGTTTGCCCGGGAAGTGGCGACAAAAGTGCTCTTTATGGCCGACGGATACATCCAGGAGCAGGGGGCGCCGGAAGAAATATTCGGACATCCGAAAAATGAACGGCTCAAGAGTTTCCTGAAGAGTATCTTGAAATGAGTGGCAGATAAATTACCATGATGTGGTTTCCGAATCAAACAATTTGTTATGACTCGGTAAAAAATATGCTGTTGTAATTCGGGAGGTTTCCTGATGAATGAACTGGAAAACAAACGAAAAAAACTGGAAAATATATTAGAAGAGATGGGCAACGTGGCCGTTGCTTTCAGCGGCGGCGTCGATTCCGCCCTGCTGCTGGCCGTGGCGGCGCGGATGTATCACGTAAAGCTGATTGCGGTGACGGCGACCTCCATAAGCTATGCAGAGCATGAAAAGGACGATGCCCAGCGCTTTGCCCAGCGTATGGGCGTGAAGCACCGCTATCTGGATTTTGACCAGATGAGCATTCCTGAATTTGTGGCTAACGGGCCGGAACGTTGCTATTATTGTAAAAAGGCTATCTTCAGCGCGATTCAGGCGTATGTGGCAGAAGACGGATTTACCAATGTGGTGGACGGCAGCAATGCGGATGACGTGAAAGAATACCGTCCGGGGTCAAAGGCGCTGGCTGAATTAGGCATCCGGAGCCCGTTGAGGGAGGCAGGCCTCAGTAAAGACGAGATTCGTAAACTGAGCCGGGACATGGGGCTCTTTACGGCGTCCAAACCGTCATATGCCTGTCTTGCGACCCGTATCCAGTACGGAGAGCCCATTACGCCGGAAAAGCTGGCCCGGGTCGAACAGGCAGAAGATTTCCTGGCGAAGCTGGGCTTTACCCATATCCGGGTGCGCAGTTACGGAACTCTGGTGCGCATTGAAGTGGAACCGTCCCAAATCACCCTGATGGCGCAGGTGAATACCCGCAACAAAATTGTTGCCCGTTTTAAGGAACTGGGCTACAATTACATTACGCTGGACCTGGCAGGATTCCGCAGCGGCAGCATGGATGCAGGGCTGCCGAAACCGCAGCAGAACTGCTAAAGGGACAGTAACGCCGTCAGTCGCGCAGGCGTCGGCCGGCGTGCGGGGGAATGAATCCGGGTTTTGGTAAGGTCATAAAATAAAAAACTCCGTTACCTTTTCAGATAACGGAGTTATTTTTATGTGGCAGCGCCAATGGGAATTGAACCCATGATTTCGCCTTGAGAGGGCGACGTCTTGACCTCTTGACCATGGCGCCGTGAGATTACGTAACTATTATACTACAAATCTGCCAAAAGTGAAAACCATATCGGCAAATTTTTTCAGATAAAAAAATGGCTCCGGGACTAGGGCTCGAACCCAGACAAGAAGATCCAGAATCTCCTGTGCTACCATTACACCATCCCGGAGTGAGTACTTGTTTATGATAGCGCAATAGTAAGAAAATGTCAATAGTTTTTTTAACATTTTCTTAAAAGTTTTTTAATCAGCGTCTCCTTACGCACGGCGGTATGGTTCTGTTTTTCGTTCGGGAACTTGAATGAGGCGGGAACGAATGGAAAGTTTTTTGTTCTGTTCGCTTTTCATTTATAAAAAACGTGCTATAATAAAAACGAACAACTGTTTCAAAATGATAAGCGCTGGTTTCAAAACGACAAACTTTGCCGTTGGAGTAGGGCTCTGAACGGATTAACCGGAAAGAACGGAAAGGAAAGCACAGTGACCGGAGTATCACACAGCATTGTTACCTTTGCCACACTGTATGTGGCGACCCATAACGTATTCATCGCCGGCAGCGCCATGCTTGGCAGTCTGTTTCCGGACAAGTCGGAAGGCTTGTTCTGGCAGTCCGCGCATCGTTCCTGTTCCCACTGGTTTGTACTGTATGTGGCAGCGCTGGCCTTTTTCTGGACGCCGGACGTGTTGTCTGTGACCGGGGTACAGATGTGGCAGGCGGGCCTCATACCGATGATGCGGCGGTTCCTTTTCTGGTTTGCCGCCGGGGGACTGCTCCATATACTGGAAGACGCCGTCTGCGGACCGGTACCGGTGCTGTATCCCACCAAACGGATGACGGTGCTGCCCCGCCTGTTCAAAGTGGGCTCGGTGGGGGAGTGCCTTTTTGTCATAGCATATTGCGCGGTTCTGTATCTGATTGCGATAAAACTGTAGGAGGGTTTCGCCGTTTTCCGGTTCTGACAGGCAGGGAAGCTGGCGTAACTGCGTTGCGGGACATTGACGCAGTCAGTTACAAAAGCACCGGTCAGCGTACAGACGAATGAATCAGTGTTTCCTTTATAATTCACTGTAAAATGATCCGGCGGAATGATATAATAGGAATGGGTTACGGAGAGGAATGAATCAGCTTCTCCTTAATTCAAATCTTATGCATAGTAACCTATAGAACGGAGATAACACGATGCACCAGTATTTATTTCATATAGGCGATTTCCCCATACGCATGTACGGGCTAATGCTCACCCTTGCAATTTTTCTGGCCACCGGCACGGCGTATTTTCTGGCGCGGCAGGACGGCCGCTGGCACGAGCACGTGCTGGATATCGGCATTTACGGCGGCTTTGCCGGGCTGATCGGCGCCCGCCTCTGGGATGTTTTTTTCTTTGACTGGAGTTATTACCAGAATCACCTGCTGGAGATTCCCTTTGTGTGGCAGGGGGGGATGGCGGTCCAGGGGGGCATGCTTGGCGGTTTGCTTACCGGTATTGTGTATTGCAAGCTGCATAAGATCGACTGGCTGGCGCTGGCGGATATCGTCTGTCCGGCCATGATCTTGGGACAGGCGGTAGGCCGTATGGCCAATCTGCTGAACGGGGATGCCTTCGGCGCGCCTACCGGCGACGACTTTGGTATTATTTACCCCGAGGGGACCCTGGCCCGTGCCACGTACGGAACCCAGCCTTTATGGCCTGCGGAAGTGTGGGAGGGCCAGCTTGATGTGGTAGTGTTTGCGCTGCTGCTGGTGTTCCGCGCGTTTCCCCATGCCAAAGGGCAGGCGTTATGTCTCTACGGTTTCCTGTATTCGCTGGAACGTTTCTGTCTGGAATTTCTGCGGGGCGATTACGCGGAACCCTGGCTCTTCGGATTTACCAGCGCCCAGGCTACCAGCGCCGGGTTCATGCTGGTGTGCCTCGGTTTCTTCCTGTACTTTGGGTATTTGGCGAAGCACGATCCGGAACGGATGATGGCGCCGCCGGATCACCACTTAGGCGGGAAATAACGGCTTTCCAGTTTGTTTTCGGCAGAGAAGATGATCCAGCCGCGGCCCGGCACGACTTCCAGATTCGCCGTACCTTTAAAAATCTGGACAACATTGGATTCCGGCGTTGCGTCTTTTGCCGTCAGCGTGTATTGGATGGAGAGCATATCAGGACCGTCGGCCACGTTCACCGTATCGCTGATCACGCTGCTTACCGTTGTGGTGAATCCGTTACAGAATGCGGAAAAACTGCCAAAGGATTTTTTGTAGCCATCACCTAAAAAACTCCAGGCCCGTCGAAATTCTTTGTTGGTGATACATTCATGGTAATCCATCAGGACGGCCCGGGCCGTTTCACGGGAATTCAGTACAACGCGGCTTAACCGTTTTCCGGTTCCGCTGTCGATCTTCCAGGAACCGTACACCCGTTTCATAACGGCAGAGCATTCAAAGGTCTGTACAACGATCTGCCTGTCGTTTTCGCGGTCTTCCGCCTTCAGCAGGTAGAATACTTCCATGGTATCGGCATCCCGCTGCAATTGACGGATATTGCTGGGCCGGCTGGAGAGGGTTGTCCGGTAACCTTCTGTAAAATTACCATAGCTTCGGAACGCGTTCTTATAATCTTCGGTAAGTATGTCCCAGGCCAGCCCCGGCTCGCCGTCGGTAATTTTATGGTGGAAATACTCCAGGGTTTCGGCCGGCGTCATGCCCGCAGGGAACGTGTGGGCGATGGGCACGCCGCCATAGGGGTTGGCGGACGCCGACAGGGCGCAGGTAAACGCAAAAACCATTGTCAGTACAAGTAAAAGAATTTTTTTCATAGGGAACTCTCCTTGTATTATAGAGTAGTAGTTTTTAGTGACCCTCTCCAAGGTCATATGCTACACTGTAGAGGATGCTGTGGATTGGTTCAGTCTCCTACCGCAA
>NZ_CADBFF010000020.1:0-52525 GCF_902793885.1 uncultured Succiniclasticum sp. | reverse complement strand
GCGCCAGAAGTCGCTCTGTTTTGTTATGCCGTTTTGCAACTTCTTCCAATCCCAAATTTTCTCAATTTGGAGCTTGACTTTTAATAGTTAGTCTTTCAAAATGAATTCTTTTATATTATTCCACTGTTCAATAGAATTATATCACGGGTACAATATTTAAAACAGAATCTGTTTCACAATTTTTACAGAATATAAAAAGCCGTTACTTTCATCACAGTGTTCCGAAGCGGAACGGAAACGTGATGACAGGTAACGGCTTATATATTATTTTGTTACTGCTTTGAAATTATCCGCGATAGTAATAGAAGAAGGTCATGCCAATGTTGACGATCATGGCGCCGCACATGGGGATGAAGGTACGCTTGATCAGGTCAAAGGGAGAAACGTTGCCCATGCCGGAAGCGACTACGATAACCGCGGTGATGGGGGAGCAGGTACGGGCGATGGAGGCCGCGAAATGCATCGGCAGCAGGAACAGCACCGGTGCGATGCCGCTGGCTTTGGCTACCGCCGGGGTCAGGGCTGCAAAAGCAAAGAAGGGCGCGTTGCCGGAACCCATTACGATAGAAGAAACGGCGATAATGGCTACCATGACCACCATCATCATCATGGGGGAGAAGCCTGCGCTCTGGCTGCCTTTGATCAGGGTGTTGATGACGCCCATGCTCATTAAGCCCTGGGCAAAGACCTGACCGGCTACGATCAGGGTTACCACGTTGGCCATCTGCATGCCCATGCCGTCGAAGAATGCCTGCACGCCGTCAAATACGGTTTTCAGGTTGCGGGTGCGGATGAATTCCGCAATCATGCCCACGGCCAGGCCGATCATCATGGCGTTGATGATGTTGACTTTGATCCAGGTGATCCACAGGGGGCTGAAACTTAAAATCAGGGCCAGCGGCACGATAGGGAGCAGGGCGTAAATGGCCGGCGCGTTGTCGGAGGGGTCGTCGGATTTGGAATGATCCACATCCATGGGAACGACTACGTGGCCGTCTCGTTTATCCAGATATTTTTGTGAGAAGAAAAACAAAGTGCCGACTACGAAGAAAGCGACAATAACGATGGGAACCTGATAATTGGTCCAGTAGATAACGGGATCCAGGCCGGCGTGTTCCGCGGACAGGATGGTGCCGGTATCGCTGGGGCTCCAGTCAAAGCAGAGGGTGGAAGCTACGGCTGCGGTGGCGGCCAGACGGCTTACGCCCAGACCAATGAGGATGGGGAATACCGTAACCATCAGCAGCATGGCCAGACCGGAGGCGGAGTTGATGCACAGGCCGATGCACAGGCCCAGCACCCAGCTCAGGGACAGTACCAGGTAGGGAGATTTCAGTTTCAATAACGGTTTGATGGTCATGCGAACCAGGGCGCGGGAGGCGCCGATCTTATCCATGTACTTGGCGAAAGCGCCTACGCACATGATGTTCAGGCCCAGTTTGGCGGCCCGGGACGATAAGGTCTGGCTCATGAACTGGAACGTATCAAACAGGATGGAACCGGTGCTGGCTTTAGGCGCCAGGATCTGTCCGTACCCAAAGATGACGGCGGTGTACATGAGGATGAAACCGCCCACTACCAAAACCGGCTGGGGTTTGTACTTTTTATAAATCAGGTACGCAACCCAGAATGTAACAAGAAATGAAATAACTAATGCCATAAATAATACCTCCTGACTCTTACTCTTTTGCTGCCAGGCAGAGGATGTCCAGCGCCCACTGGCAGGTCATGTACAGATCTTCTTCCAGCAAAATTTCGTCTACGGTATGCACATTGGTCATACCGGTACCCAGCACGGTGCAGGGGATACCGAAGCCGTTGAAGTGGCTGCTGTCGCTGCCGCCGCCGGTGGCGGTGATGTCTACGGTTAAACCCAGATTTTCCGCTGCTTTGGCTGCCAGCTGGATGACCTTGCTGTCTTTGGCAAGGCAGTAGGGTTTGTAGGAAGGTTTCACTTCCACGTCAACCGGCACGCCGGCTTTTTCGCCGCCCTTTTTGTAGGCTGCCACAATATCGGCCGTGAGTTTTTCCAGCTTTTCCGGATTACGGCTGCGGCAGTCCATGGCAATCTCTACCAGATCCGGCACGATGTTGGTAGCGGAACCGCCGTGGATGATGCCGATATTGCAGGTGGTCTCTTCATCGATGCGGCTGGTAGGCATGTCCATTAAAATCTCCGCCGCTTTCTTAATGGCGTTGATGCCTTTTTCCGGCGCTACGCCGCCATGAGCGGTTTTGCCGTGGACTTTGGCAAAAATTTTGTTCTGGCCGGGAGCCGCGAAAATGATTTTGCCGGGGCGCCCGCTGGAGTCCAGCGCGTACCCGATATCGGAATGCAGCAGGCTGGTGTCCAGATTTTTCGCGCCTGCGCAGCCCTGCTCCTCACTGACGGAGAAGACCACCTGGATATCGCCGTGGGGCAGGTTCTGTTCTTTAAGGCAGCGCAGGGCTTCCAGAATGGCTACCACGCCGCCCTTGTCGTCGCCGCCTAAAATGGTGGTACCGTCGGATTTGATGACGCCGTCTTCGATGTGGGGTTTGATACCGGCACAGGGATTGACGCAGTCCATGTGGGCATTCAGCAAAATGCGGGGCGCGCCCGCCACCGTGCCCTTAAAATCCGCCACGAGATTGCCTGCCGTGCCGTTCAGGGCTTTGGCAGCCTGCATGTCTTCCGTCACCTTGCCGCCTAATTCTTCCAGCCGTTTTTTCAGCAAATCGGCTACTTCCCGTTCGCCCAGAGAAGGGCAGGAAATTTTAATCAGTTCATAAAATTCGTCCAGTACACGTTGTTTGTTGATGTTCAATGTCATATTCCTCCTACGTTAATTTGTAAGAAAGCACTGAGGAAGACCGCCGCAAAAATGATAAGCGGGCGTGCCTGATAATCCATCAGCGTTTCCCCGGATTCCCCTCATAAAAAACTGTTTTGTCTGAAAAAATATATTATCTGCTGCCGAATTCCGGTTGCGTCAGAACTCCGCATGCTCTTTAAACGCTGTACCCCAGACCGTATTTTTCAGGACGGCGCCTTTCAGATTTGCCTTGTCCAGCATGGCGTTTTCAAACACGGCTTCCGTAAAATCCCCGTTGGCCAGCCGGGCCTTTCCCATCTTGGCGCTGGAAAAGTTTGCGCGCTGCGCCTTGAGGCCGGTTCCGTTGATTTCATACAGATTGGCTCCGGTCAGGATGCTGTCCGACAGATCGCTCTGGAAAAACCATCCGTATGCCAGATTGGCAAAAGTGAAATCCGTCCTGCGCAAATCGGCTTTGTCGAAAGTGGCCTCCTGGAAATTTCCGGAAAATGCTGTCAGGCCGGTCAGCGTGGCGCCGCGGAAGTCGGTGCGGAAAAAATTGCCACCGGACAGGTCCGCGTGTTTCATGACGGCGTGGCCGAAATAGGCATAGGGCGCGTCCACTTTTTGCAAATTGGCATCGGTCAACTGGGCCTCGGAAAAAACAGCTCGTTTCAGGTTGCAGCCCTGTAAGCTGGCCTGGTTCAGAATGGCCCGCTCCAGTCTGGCTCCCGTCAGGTTGGCGTTTTGCAGATTGGCGGCGGTTAAATCCAGTCCCGTCAGGTCGGCGCCGCTTAGGTCGGCGCCGCGTAAATCCGCATTAGGACAGTTCTGTCCCCCGGTCACAGCTGCCACATCAGAAGCGCTGTAAGCTTCCGCCGCAGGCTGGAACGCGAACCCTACCAACAGAGGGAACGCTATGGCAGAAAGCAAAAAATTTAAGTATTTCATAGTTGCCTCAAAATTATAAACATGCGATTCAGGCCCGGCAATCTGCTTTTGGAAATTACCTTGGCTGAATCATATAAAACAATAATGTGAGTCGGGAACGTTTCATCTAATTACAGGCACGGTTACGTTTCGCTGATTTCCCTGACAAAATCAGCCGGGTCGTCGGGCAGTTTGTCCCACATTTTCCACGGGGGACAGTCGTTGAAGTCTTCCTTTTTAAATTCGCTGCCAGCCAGCACGATGACGCACCGGGCGCCAATGGCCGCCGCGCATCTGGTGTCGTTGGGCGTGTCGCCGATAATGATGATTGAATCGGTTTCGCCGGCCTTTACCAATCCGTCAGCCAACAGACGCGTATATAAAATCTTTGCTACCTCGTCCCGTTCTTCCGCTAGGTCGCCATAGGAACTGTGACGGAAATCAAAATACCGGGCAATACCATACTCCGCTACTTTGTCCCGGGCGCCGTTGGCGGTGTTGCCTGTCAGCAGCAGGTTCGTGATCTCCGGCTCATTTTCGCTGAGATACTGGAGCGTTTTTTCCACATTGGGCATCAGATATCCCTTGTGCGCTTTCAGGTTGCTCTTCAGGTACATCTCGTATTTCAGCATCAGCGACGCGGCCCAGCCGCTGGTACAATGGCCCTTGATATCCGTAACGATTTCCTTGATGATGGACGAATCGGTACAGCCTGCCAGCGTATGCTTGAATTCATAGGGTTCTTTTCTGAAGAAATAATCACAGATGGCTTCCTGCAGCGCGTCGTAACCGGCGCGGTTGGTCAGTAATAACGTGCCGTCAATATCCCAGGCCAGGTATAACATACGTGTTCCTCCGCTTGTGCGCAGCTGCGTTACGGGAATGCCGGGCATGGAAACAGAAACAAGGTCCCCCTGGGAACGGCTTCCGGTTCGCAGCGTGCTGAACGAAATAACGACTGCCATTTTGAACGTAATCGTAACGGTCCTTTTTATAAGAAGTTACCATATAATTTTACTCTATCTGCCGATATTATGCAAATAAATTACTTACATGCCGCCGGATAACATGCTATAATAAATTATACAGTGGCAACGGGTAAGGTTGTCTTGTATTCTGTTTCATTTATATTGGGGTCGAAAGAGGTGGCTCGTATGAATTTTGTCAAGCTTTATGAATTAAAGATTTTTACCGCGGAAGATGTACAGTGCGGCGACGAACCGTTTTTCAAGGCGGTGTTTAAAGAGGCGCGCCGTCTCGGTCTGGGGGGCGGTACCATGGTCCGGGCCGATGCAGGCTACGGAAGGCAGGTCCGGGGGAATGACGGCCGCGCGGTCCCCATTTTTTTCAGCGGGAGTTACAATCTGCCGCTAATCATTGAAATTGTGGATACAATGGAAAACCTGGAGCTTCTCTATCCTTTCCTGGAAAAAAACGGGGAGAAACATTTTTTAGCTGTGATTGTGCCCCTGACGGCATTGTATACAAAGTATCTTGAGGGCAGCGGCGTACAACTTGGCAGGCCGTCATTGCCTGTCATGGACAAACCGGACGTATGAACCGGTGAATGAATCCGTGTTTCCGAATCCTGCGGTTGTAAAAAAAGTGTGTTGCCTGATGTGCTTTCTTGCCAAGGACAGCCGCATAGTATATAATTGATTCGGATAATCCGGCGGCGTGCCCGAAGGCCTGCCATCCTGGTCAGGTATTGCGCTGCGGCGCTGCCGTTCCGAACGGTGTTGTTTGATTTTTTAATAGCAGATGTAATGGAGGAAACATTATGGCAGATGAGAAAATTACGGTAATCGATGATAAAGACCGCGAGGAAGAAGCTCTTTCCCTGTGCAAATGGGCGGCGGCCCGGGCCGGCGTAATCGTAGTGGTTCCCGGTCTCGGCACACTTTCTACCGTTGCCAATGATATTTACATGATCATGAAGATTGGTTCCGTGTATGAAGAAAAAATTACGGAAAAAGCTGCGGTTAGCCTGCTGGGTTCCATGGGCACGGTATTTGCCGGCGGCAAGCTGGCCACCCTGATCCCCTTCGCCCCGCTGCAGATCCCCCTGGCCATCGGCATGACATACGGTCTGGGCCGCGTGGTGATGGAATGGATCAAGGCCGGCAAGCCGAAAGACATGAGCGCCTTCAAAAAAGTGTACGAAGACGCGTCCAAATATGCGAAAGAAAATATCGACCTGTTCAAGAAAAATCCCGATAAGGATAAACCGTTAGGCGATGAGACCAAAAAATTTGATGTGTAAGTAAGCAGCTGTATTTTTCTGTAAGAGACAGATTCTTATCAGCGTTTTAATAAAACCCGTGCAGGGAACTGCTTCGAGTTTTGCCAGTGACTAAAAAGCTGTAACGATACAGCAGTTGGGGGTTTTGTAAGTTGAATTTTGAGATATTCCTGTTTTTGTTGTTCATGTCATTTGTCAGCTTTGCCGTTGGCGTCATTGTCTGGGTGGCCATCGTCCGTTTCTTCGGCCGGGGTTCACAGAAGGCAAGGATCCTGAGTTACATTTTAATTCCCATTATCGCGTTGGGCTATAACTTTCTGGTTCTTACGGCAGGGAAGTGGCGGTATCTGGTGGGCTTTCTTCCCATTGCGCTGATCATCGGGTATGTTCTGTATTACCGGTTTGGCGATCACGGCACGTATATTGAGCCTCAGGCAAAACCGGAATCGGATTTCCAGCGGAGGGAAAGTTCCAAGTCCAGACGGATCCGCGAGGCCCGGGAAAAACGGGCGGCGGAGCGCGAACAGCGTAAGCATGGCAAACCGAAAGAAAAATAAGGAGGAACGTGCTATGTTTAAAAAAATCGTGGTACCTGTTGACGGCTCGGAAAGCGCATGGCGTGCGTTGGAGCAGGCTGCTGCGCTGGCCTGTAAATTTGAAGGGGAACTGCTGGTGATGACGGTCATCCAGCCCTATAACAATGCGGCGCTGCTGGCGGTTCCGCTGGATCACAATATCATCAGCCAGAGCAATGCGGATCTGGAAGAAGTAGGACGGGAAGTGCTGGCCCGTGCCAGAGACAGAGTGGATGCCAGCGGTTTTACCGGCAAGGCGGAATATAAAATTGAACTGGGACATCCGTCGGAACGCATCCTGACCATTGCCAAAGCGGAAAAGGCAGATGCTATCGTATTGGGAAGCCGCGGCCTTTCCGGCATTGCGGAATTTTTCCTGGGCAGCGTAAGCACCAAGATCTCCCAGTATGCCAACATTCCGGTATTGATCGTGAAATAATCGCATCCGCGCTGGGGCGTAAAGCCAAACGTGATCTGTGCCCTGTGGCGGCGCAGAAAAAACAGCAGAAATAAAAAATCAGGCAGCTCCCATTTCGGGAACTGCCTTTTTGTTTGTCCGTTCCATTCAGAACATATGCTTTTTCCACAGCCAGAAGCCGGCCAGCAGGCTGACCAGACAGGTTATGCCGAAGACGATAAAGAAGCCGGAGGCTACCTCGGCAAACGGAACCGGCACGTTCATGCCCCACAGGCCTGAAATCAGCGTGGGGATGGACAGGATGATGGTGACCGAAGCCAGGAACCGCATCACCAGGTTCAGGTTATTGCTGATGATGGAGGCGAACACTTCCATCATGCTTTGCAAAATGTGGCTGTACATCTCAACCATTTCAATGGCCTGCTTGTATTCTACGATGACATCGTCCAGCAGGTCTTCGTCCTCTTCGTACAGCTTGATCAGCTGCTGCGTCTGAGCCGTGGTGCGCAACCGCAGCAGTTTTTCCGTCACCATGTAGTTGCTGCGCAGGGACGTAGTGAAATAGGTCAGGGATTTCTGTAAGTCCAGCATGCTGAACAGTTTGGAATTTTCCATGGCCTGACGCAGATGGGATTCCAAATCATCCGTCCTGCGGATGATGTTGCGGATATATTTCAAATATAATGTAGCGGATTTATACAGGATCTGGAACAGGAACCGGGTCTTCTTATACGTACTGAACATTTTGTACGTTTGGGCGTTAAAGCCGGAGGTAACCGCGTTGCTTTCCAGACAGACGGTCACGATGACGTCTTTTGTGACAATAATGCCTAAGGGCATGGTATCGTAGTCTTTATTGCTGCGGAAAAAAGGAATGTCGATGACGACCAGAAGCTGTTCTTCGTCAATTTCCGTACGGGCTTTTTCTTCCCGGTCAAGGGCAGCCGTCAAGAAATCTCTGGAAATATGGGTGGCGTTGGCAATTTCATCAATCTCTTCCGTCGAAGGGGAGACGATATCGATCCAGCAGCCTTTTTCCATATCTTCAATGTCGAATTCATCAACGCCGGTGTTGGAGCTTTTTAATACTTTGTACATGGCCGGTTCCTCCTTTCCTGCGTGATTTCATGATTCGCCATTACACATTTTACTCTCCGCTCTCTTCCCACGGGACGCTTTCGCTCCGGAAGGCGCAGGAGGTTTAATAGCAAATCATAAAAACACTTTCCCTTATAACTAATTTATTATATACGATAACAAAAAAAATTACTACCCCCTATTGCGTTTATGCTATAATTATTTGAAAACAGCGGTAGTAAAAGCATGTTAAAGGAAACGACCCGGATTTTTGCTGCTTGCTTGCATGCATCCTGCGAGTATCTGGCAGCGTAATTCAGCAGCGTAGCAGTGTGTGATTGCGGGAGGAAGGAATCCATGAATATTTTTGATATCGTAGGACCGGTCATGATCGGTCCCAGCAGTTCGCATACGGCGGGCGCCTGCAGGCTGGGGCTGCTGGCAGCGGGCATTTTGGGAGAGCGGCCGCGGCAAGCCGAAATCTTACTGCACGGTTCGTTTGCCCGCACCTATAAGGGACACGGAACGGACCGGGCTCTCGTGGCCGGCCTGATGGGCTGGCAGCCGGATGATGTGCGTATTCCCAACGCATTAAAGCTGGCTGCGGAAGCGGGCGTGAAATTTACGTTTCATCCGGTGGATCTGGGCAGTATGGCGCATCCGAACTCTGTGCTGTTTCGCCTGACCGGGAAAAACGGGAATGCCTGTGAAGTCATCGGGGCGTCCGTGGGAGGCGGCCAGATCATGGTCACCAAAGTGGACGGTTTCCCGGTAGAACTGACCGGGGTGCTGCCGGCGCTGTTTGTGCCTCACCGGGATGAACCCGGCGTGATTGCGCTGGTGAGCACCATCCTGGCGCAAAAACAGATCAACATTGCCTCCATGCGGGTGTTCCGCGAAGGCAAAGGGGAAACGGCGGCCATGGTCATCGAGTGCGACCAGGCGGTCCCTCCGGCAGTGATTCGGCATCTGGAAGAACTGGGGCCGGTGAAACTGGTACGGTTCGTGGATAAGGTTTCGTAAAAAGAAAGGCAACGGCGTGTTTCACTCCGTTGCAGGCAAAATAGGTATGTAACAGGATTTACGGAAAGGGTTTCTATGAAGCAGGATAAATTGTCATGGGCCCGGCTGGTCAGCGAGTCGGAAGCAAAGCAGCTTCCGTTGCTGGACTATTTGCTGGAGAGAAGCGCGGCCCAGCTGGAAACCAATCAGGCTGCCATTCTGGCAAAGATGGATGCCATGCTGCAGGTCATGGAGGAAGCGGTCGCTTTCGGTATGACAGGCGTTACGTCCAACAGCGGGCTGACCGGCGGCTCCGCTAAAAAACTGAAAGAATACATGGAAACGATACAGGCGGGCGGGAACAGCCGGCCGGCTTTGTTAGGCCCGGTGGCCGGCTCGGCCGTGATGTATGCCCTGGCTGCGGCGGAAGCCAATGCAGCCATGGGGCGCATCGTGGCGGCACCTACGGCAGGAGCCAGCGGCATACTGCCGGGTGTGCTGATGTCCCTGAAAGAACATTGCGGCGTACCCCGGACAAAACTGGTAGAAGGACTGGTTATTGCCGGTGTGATCGGCGAAGTGATCGCCAGCCGGGCTTCCATTGCCGGCGCAACCGGAGGCTGTCAGGCGGAATGCGGCAGCGGCGCAGCGATGGCTGCGGGAGCAGTCGTCTATATTTTTGGCGGCAACGGCAAACAGATTGGCGACGCGGTTTCCATTGTTTTCAAGAATATGCTGGGACTGGTCTGTGACCCGGTTGCCGGACTGGTGGAAGTCCCCTGTATCAAACGCAATGCCGGCAGCGTAGTGCAGTGCCTTTTGGCTGCGGAACTGGCGCTGGCCGGTGTGGGCAGTTTCATTCCGGCGGATGAAGCAATCGATGCCATGGACAAAGTGGGACGAGCGCTTCCGTACGGGCTGCGGGAAACCGCGGAAGGCGGCCTGGCTGTGACGCCGACAGCAAAAGCCTGGACGGAAGAATATTTTAAAAAGATTCATAGTTGACAGTTTGAAAAGCCTGTGTTATAATAATTTCCGTCATTAAGCGGCGCTTACATGGTGGGTATGGTGAAGCGGTTAACACGGCGGATTGTGGCTCCGTTACGCGCAGGTTCAAATCCTGTTACCCACCCCAATTTTTCATTTTGGGGTGTAGCCAAGTCGGTAAGGCACAGGACTTTGACTCCTGTATGCGTAGGTTCGAGCCCTGCCACCCCAGCCAAATTTTAATGGTCCATTAGCTCAGTTGGCAGAGCACCTGACTTTTAATCAGGGTGTCCCGCGTTCGAGTCGCGGATGGATCACCAAAAAATCAGCTCCCGTTCGAAAGAACGGGAGTTTTTTTATTTCAATCTGCTTACTCAATCGGGTGTGACTCGCTTTTGATTTCCATACGGAAGTCCTCCCCGGATAAGAAATTCTCAATTAATGGATCGACGACTGAAATAACGCGGTTCAGATTCTTTTCGCTGAGACTGTCCAGCGAAAAAGGCTACTATGTCTGCCTGAAATACGATCCGGCTGCCTGAAGCATGACCGGAATGTAAGATTGTAAGACAAATGTAAGACTTGGGAAACTGATAACCACGCGGTTTTGTTCCCAGAGTCTTACAGTCTTACATTTTTACAGAAAGAAGATAAATAATCCTTTGCTTACATGTGCGTCCGTTATATGAATTAGATTTCAATTTCACTACCTCTGTCTGCCGGAAATAATGTAAGACTGTAAGACTTTTTTGTGAAACCGGCGCTGGCACTGGGATTGCAGCGTCTTACATAATTAAAAAAAGGAGAAGAGTCGTACATAATCGGAAACGGAATAAATCCGGCGCGCGGTTCCGTTACGCCTGCTTAACACGGGCGTTTTTTGTTTTCACGCTAACTGTGACATGCTGAGACTGTGCCGCAAATCTTCATAGAAAATATTAGCAAGTTATGCTACAATAACATTGCGGAAGGAATCGTGCCGGTCGGAAAGACAGGTGAAGAATTGAGTAATTTTAAACCGATTGACTGGGATTCCATGACTTTTTCCAACAACCTTGTGTTTTTGGAAGTGATGAAGAAGGGGAAAAAATTATGGCGATGAAATACTGTCCAAATTGCGGAAATCAAATTGAAAACAATACAAAGTTTTGTCCGAACTGCGGTACACAGTTTGCAGATGTTACAACTGTGGTTCCTCCCAATCATCCTTACAATAATGCGGGAACTCAATTTGCTGCTGGTGGCGCTTCGTACGGGAAACCGCCGATTGATGGAAGCGTTAAGAAAAGAGGTATTGTATCCGCCCTTATTTTTTCATTGATTACCTGTGGTCTGTATGTAATATACTGGATTATCAAAGTAACGAATGAAATGAATACGTTACTTAACAGGAAAAATGCCACAGGCGGTTTCATGACGATAATTTTCACAATTTTAACCTGCGGCCTTTACGGCTTTTATTGGGCATATAAGCTTGGTGATAACGTGGATCTTCTCAAAGGAAATCGCAGTGGTAACACGGGTATCTTATTTTTAGTCGTGTACATTTTCGGTTTTGGCATTATTAATGTTGCATTGGCACAGGATGCGATCAATGATAAACTTGACGGAATCTATTGAGAATCGTTTGGGAAAAAATGATACAATTTGGTCATGCCAGAATTTTTCTCTGCGAAATGGATTAAAAAACAGTGATTTGGTAAAAAGGACAGGAATCATTGTGTTATTGGGCTTGGCATATGGATGTTTTGCCGACATAACCGGTATTTCTGTTCCATGCCCTGTTAGATATTTGACCGGAATTCTTTGCCCGGGGTGTGGCATCACTACATTATTCTTAAGCGTTGCACATGGTGATTTACAGAGTGCGAAACAGGCTAACGCTTTTATATTCTATACGTTGCCTCTGCTTATTGTTTTCTGTTATTATGGCGTGATTGCATCACACAGCAGAGTCTCTTTTTTAGTCAACAGATTTTTGATGCCGTTATATTTGGTTGCTTTGCTTGCGTTTGGCATTTATCGAAATATCTAATCCTGTTTTTTGGTGGGAAAATTTTGAAATAAAATATTACAGTGCCAATATCTGGCGTTGCTGTTTGCTACAATAAAACTGTAGTAAGATGGCGACGCTATTGTTTTTTGAAAATAGTGTGCCTGCAATTATTTTTGCAGGATAATAGCAGTTGCTGTAAGGGGGGAAGCCAACGCATGCGGTATTGAATTGATGACAACAATTAAAATAACGCCTGCCGGTTTGGCAGGCGCTGCGGAAGCAATGCTCAGTCTTATAATTTAATCCACATTTTTCGGTTTAAACGGATGCTCCTGCGCGTACGCGGTAGCATCGGAATTTAATTCCGTAACGCTCATATCGCCAAAATAAGTTTTTCTCCATTTTGTATAATCGAAGCGTTCTCTGATAATCACAGAAATAAAGCGTTCGGTTTCGATTTCACCCAAATTTTCTAAAAGGCAGGCCATGCCTTTTTCCATGATTTCAGCGGTATTTGCATTATTCATCGTTTGTACCTCCAATCAACCGGATAAATTCCGTAGGATTCACTATCATGATGTTATCATTTTTGTACTTGAGAAGTCTGTCGTCCGTAGTTAGCAAATAATCGCTTTTTGCCAGAATAGCGCAAGCGGTGTGGATGGCATCAGCAGATTTTACCCCAGTTGCAGCGATAGTTTCTGCCAGTTCTTCTACTTCCCTGCTATGTGTTTCATCAATATAAACAAAGGTATTATTTGCGACAAAACGCTCAATTGCCCGGCGTTTAGTTTCGGAACGGTTTTTAGAATTCTCGTAAATTAGCATATACGAGGATGCGAGCTGGATTTCTCCATCTCTGATCATGCTTTGAACATGAAGCTTTGCCTGCGATTCAAGAGAGATTCTGAGTTGTGACTGATCGTCATAAGGACGGTTATAACAACAGTTGTCCAGGTAAACCCTCATATCCAATCTTCTTTTTAGTATTTTCAAATTGACACCTGTCTTTCCGACTGATGCAATGTCTTCCGCAGTGATATTGTAGCGCAGTTCAGCAACGGAAGCAAGACAATGGAAAGATATTTCACAAATGGTTTTTATGCAGATGTCTTATTAAAGAACGATTGCCTTTGTAATGATTTCCGCACACCGGCGCAGCTTGTCAGATTGACAGGCTGCGCTGATTTTTTTGTGTCCTGCGGGGACACCAATTTAGGATTTGCCTGACTTATAATAGCTCCAGGATGATTCTGTAGTAAAATCCTGATTATCGGATTGTTATTATCTGTATAAAGCACAAAGTGTCAGGATATAGCACAGTTGAGCGCAGTGTTTTGTGAGATAATTAAAACAGAAGGGAGGCTAATGTGGACATACTGGAAAAAGAATGCAGGCGCATTGGATTAAACATTATGTTCCGGCGCAAAGAATTACAGATGACGCAGGAAACGTTAGCCAGCCTTTCCGGTGTTTCCCGCTCTCGCATCTCAGATATTGAACGCGGCAGGGAAGTCTTTAAAATATCTTCCCTGATGCTGATTGCAGAGGCGTTGCAGATTGATTACCGGGAATTGCTGAAGTGAAAATGATTGATAAAGGAGATGTTACGATGAAACAATGTCCGGCTTGCAAAAAAACATATGATGATAATACGATGTTCTGCAAGGAATGCGGTGTTGCGCTTGGTACTATGGTGAAAAGCAACATGCAACAAGAAGCTTTGTACAATAAAAACGGTGTTTATGAAGCAAGCGATGCGAATATAGTAACAAAACCGCAGCAAAAATATGTGCCCGATAAGGGTATTAAAAAAATGTTTTTCAGTACTCAAGGAAGATTAAATCGTAAACGTTATATTCTGAGGGGTTTGGTTATAGGCGCTGCCACATCTGTTGGAAGTATGATTGCAACTTCGCTGGTAACAGGCGCATTACTATCCGAATCAATTCCCATGTTAATTGTTTCGGCACTGTTGGTATTGTTGATGATTATTCTTCCGGTGGTGTCTGGATTTATGTTGGCAGTACGCAGATGGCACGATTTAAATAAACCGGGCATACTTGCTTTAACGAATATACTTATCCTACCTGGGTTGTATGTACTTTTTGCAAAAGGAACAGAAGGCCCAAATAAATACGGCCCGGATCCATTGGAAATCTCGAGTGAAATTTGAAAAAAATGAAGACTGATTATAAAATAATTTAAGTAAAGTGAGGTTATAAAAATATGGAAACAGCTTTATGTTTGTTGTATCTGATTATGGGATGCTGGAGTATCGGTTATATCAAACACGATTTTCTGGGTTGGACAACTTTTACTACAAGCCTGGGTAGTTATTATATTTCAAATATGGCATTGGGATTTTGTTTTGGCTTCCTGACTATTCCTTTTGCATTATTACACATGCTGGTTTTTTCCAAAAAATAGTTAGCTAAAGTGTTTAACCTAACACATGCAGTTTCAATGCCTGCCATACGGTATTTCCAAATAGTACGAATTGATGAAAGCAAAAGACCTGTCTGATGGGCAGGTCTTTTTTACGTAAATAATAAACAGCTGAAAGAACATTTGTTATTGAAAGCATACTGAAAACCTGAAAACCTGACGGTAGGCTACATTTTTTATTATCCATCTTCTGATTGACATTGTAAACCGTTTGTATTAGAATTACTGTGAAAGGAGATGATTTTAATGGCCACAACACCGACCCAAATCCGTATTGATACTGCTGTAAAAGAACAGGCCAATATTCTATTTGCCGAACTTGGAATGGATATGTCCGGAGCGGTAAACATATTCCTTCGACAGTGCATTCTGCATGGAGGACTTCCTTTCTCTGTAGAACTTCCCAGATACAATCAGGAAACACTTGATGCAATGGTTGAAGCAAGAAGAATCGCCGAAGATGTTAATGTTAAAGGATATAAAAGCATGAAAGAACTTAAAGCCGCTTTGGAGGCAGAC
This sequence comes from uncultured Succiniclasticum sp., assembly GCF_902793885.1. Classification (NCBI taxonomy): domain Bacteria; kingdom Bacillati; phylum Bacillota; class Negativicutes; order Acidaminococcales; family Acidaminococcaceae; genus Succiniclasticum; species uncultured Succiniclasticum sp. The sequence goes on along the minus strand of NZ_CADBFF010000020.1, from coordinate 37,536 downwards.
GATTGATGTATACTGTTAAGTTTACCTCTGCTTTTAAAAAGGCCTACAAGCTCATGAAAAAACGAGGCGCGGATATAACGCTTCTTGATGATGTCATCGAAGAGTTGCGCAAGGGCAATGAGCTTGATGAGAAATATAAAGATCACGTTCTCAAAGGAGAATACGCTGGTTTCCACGAGTGTCATATCAAACCGGACTGGTTGCTGATTTATCTGATTGAGAAGGATATGCTCATACTTACCCTTGTTAATACTGGTTCTCATGCTGATCTGTTCAAATGATAGCAACTGGCATAAAAGCAACTTGCTTAAGCGTGGGTGAAGCCATATATACATAGTTTTTCATTCTTTTTACCCTGCCAGTACAAATTCCGGCAGGTCCATCTCCCGGAGCAGTTCGTTTGTTTTCCATATGTCCAGCTTGTGGTTCAGGGCGTGAATCACCATCCCGTCCCGGGCATCCCGGGCATACAGCTTGCCCTCGCCTGCATATTTCAGCAATGTCTGGGTTTCATCTATGGTAAGGTGGGCGGCGATGGCGAAAATCAGCAGTTTGTCGCGGGTAAAGGTTTTGCGCCCTGCCAGCAGATGGTAGGCAAAGGTACGTTCCAGGCCGGTGTTGAAAATAACATCGGCCTTTTTTAATTTGTGTTTTGCAAATAATTGTTCCAGACAGGCAACGGCGTCAGGATGTTGCAGTTCTTCTTCGTTACGTTCGTAAAACGTTTTCAGTTCTTTATCCGTTTTTGCTTTGGTCAGTTCGGAAAATAATTCATCGGTATCCTTGCCCATGGAAAAAATCCTTTCTGTTTATGCTATAATACTGGTGAAGCGCAAAGGCGCGAATTTAGTTTGCTGTACCTATTATACAACATTTTGCAGGGAACGGACACAATGCAGGAAGCAATGCGGTTCATACAGGACAACTTCAAACGGGTTTCCGTGCTGAAGGAACGCAATGGCGGAATGACGGAGATTGTCATTGATGCGGAAAATGCTATTTATATCCGTAAAACCGTTCCGTACACCGGGCTCCCGTACCGGAAGCTGATGAAGCTGCCCCATCCGCTTTTGCCGAAAATATATTATGCGGCGGAAGGGGAGGGGTGTACTTGTGTCATTGAGCAGTACGTGGACGGACGGAACCTGCAGGATATTCTGGACAGGGAAGGCGCATTGCCGGAGGAAACGGTGCGGCACATCGGTCTGCAGCTTTGCGACGCGCTGGAGTTTTTGCATGGGCAGGGTATCATACACCGGGATATCAAGCCTTCCAATATAATACTGAAAGAGGACGGCGCACTGTGCCTGATTGATTTTGGCGCGGCGCGGGTCATCAAAGAGGATGCGGAGCAGGACACGCGGATTTTGGGTACGCCGGGGTTTGCGCCGCCGGAACAGTACGGTTTTGCGGCCACGGATTACCGCAGTGATTTTTATGCGGTGGGCATGACGCTGAAAGCGCTGTTGGAAAATGAATATCGCGGCTCGCTGACCGAAGCGATACGCCGTTGCGTGGAACTGGATCCGGAACGCAGAGTGGCTTCGGCTCAGGAACTGCGCAAGTTACTGCAATCCCACTGGTATGATTTTCTGACGCAGCCTGGTAAACGCAATGCGGCGGTTGGTCTGGTTGCATTATTACTGGTTGGGGGTGTTGCCTTTTGGAGTACGCAGCAACCTGTTGCACAGAAATTGCCAGAAGGCGTTGCGGCAACGCAGAGCATTTCCAATGAAACCGGCGCTGCTGTGAAAGATAAAAAAATGCAGGCGGATTCGGGTGAAAATGAAAAGAAGAAAGCGGAGAAAAATACGGAAGCCGGTACAGAGGCAGGAAGCGGAAATATAAAGAAGGATGGCGCATTAGAACAAGCGGCTCCGTCTGAGAATCCGGCTTCCGGCAATGCAACAAAAAAAGCACCGCCCATCGTTTCATCCAATAAAGAAGGTGTTTCTACAAAGGCTGACAACGTGCAGTTCAGCGGCAGCAACTGGAATGTGTTTCAAAAGACCGAACAGCATTTAGGCCCCAAAGTGGCAAATGCGGACAAGGTGGTGTATCCGCCGGGGCAGTGGCCGCGGATTACAATACAGAACCGGTCGGACATGCCGCTGAAGAATCCCCAGGCCGTGCTGCACTTTACCGATTTTGGCGTAGTGGGCAGCGACCTTTCCGTAACCGACTACAATAACATGGTGATCTCTTCCCGGTTTGCTGACAGGGGAGGGAACGGAGTCGCGCGGACGGTCACACTGCGTTATGACGGAACGGTGCCGCCGCATGAAACGTATCATCTGGTTCTGTTCGGCGGCATAGCCGGTCTGTTTCAAACCGGTGCAAATCCTTCCGTGCGGGTGGTGTTCAGCGCGGATAACGCTGAAAATCAGGAAAAGAGTTATAGAATAGTAGTACGGTGATGCGAGCATTGCGAGATTTTTATCTGTACTCTCCTGTGAACTTCATGGAAATTTTCGCCAGTATCTGCTATAATAAAGCCGTAGTATAATTAGTTATCACAAATGTAAGAACCCGTCCATTTTTTGTTGGGAGGCATCTATATGAATATCAGAAAATTAGGAATGACTGTTGTAACCATGCTGGCAATTATGGCGACAGGTACTTGTTTTGCAGTCTCGAAAGAGGATTTTGTAATTGGAAATATCCGCTTGGGGCAACCCCTTACGGAAGTAATTGCGAAGTACGGACAACCGGTGCAACAGGAGCAGTCGAACGAGTATTCCAGATATTATTTCGTTAAAGAAGGGAATGCGAAATGGTTCCTGGTAGATACGGCGCCGACTGATGACAAGTCGGTATTATGCGTAGCCCTTAACGGCGACATAAAGATGGCAACAAAAGCCGGCATCAAAGTCGGTTCTACCGGCGCAGAAGTGAAAAATGCGTATGGAGAACCCGATTCATGTCTGGATGTAAACAATAACCGTATAGCTACGGATGATAAAAACTATCAGGGCCCTTGTATCGTTAGTTATGAAGCGGATGGATGGAGTTTACAATTTGTGTTGAGCGAGGGAAAAGACGCAAAAGAACGTAAGGTAATGAGCATCGCAATGAGAGTAAAAAGCTGACAATACGTGAGTCAGTTACTAAAATGCATCTGACTCTTTGTCTTATGCGATAGTAAAAAAACATTAAATTGTGGATGGTCTTTGTTATCAACGCAGATATATTCAGCATTTTGTTAAAAATGTTTTGCGGGCGTGGCGGAATTGGCAGACGCACCAGACTTAGGATCTGGCGGTTTATCCATGCAGGTTCAAGTCCTGTCGCCCGCACCAAATTATGAGAACTATATAGCCGGAACCGCAAGGAACCGGCTTTTTTACAAGACTGTGCTGCTGTTTTTTATAGCGCGCCGTTTTAACAGGAAGGGTGGACCATGCAGATTCACGGAATACCGGTCAATCTAAAATTGAATAGTACGGTTCTGATGATCGCGTCTTTTGTGATAAGTGTTGTCGCGGGTCTGATCTTTGGCTTTGCGGGCGTCGGGCGCGGTGTGTACGTGACGATGTATACGGTGGGCATGGCGTATCTGAAGCTGTTGTTCCTGCTGGCACTTCCTCTCGTCTTTCTGAATCTTGTTTTCGGTGTGATGCAGCGGGTGCAACTGCAGTCTGACCGTTCGTCCCCTGCAAGGTTGTGTTTTTTCCACAGCATCGCGGTGGTTGGCGCCGCAATTCTTGGTCTGGCAGCGGGCGGGATTACCGGGTCTTCCATGATCCCGGCCACCTTTGCCGGGTTTGCCGATTTCGGTCTGCGCTGGCTCCGGCCTCTTGTCCCATGGCTGTTGTTTCTGTCGGTGCTGATCGGTGCTGCCGCAGCGAAAATCGGCCCGGAAGGGGAAGAGGCCCGCAGGATGATTAGCTCTCTGGCGGATGTGACTGCTTTTGCCGGAACGTTATGGCTGCGGATTTTGCCCGTGGGTCTGTTTTTCCTGCTTTGCCCCATGATTGGGGTCCGGGGTCTGGCTGTTCTGTGGCCCGGAGTGAAACTGGTTTTGGTGACGGCTTTTTGCTGTGTGGCGTACGGCGTTTTGGTTTACGGATATCAGCTGCATCATTGCGGCAGAGACTGTCCGATGCATTTCCTGCGTAACTTTAAATCGGTGCTGCTGCAGGCCTTTGCCGTATGCTCTTCCGGTTCCGGGGAAGGAGATGCTCTGCGCAGTCTGTGGCGAATGGGAATTGCGGAAGAAACGGGCCGGACTGCCTGGCATTGCGGAAAACTGCTGGGCAAAACGGGTACGGTGCTGTATCTGGGAATTGCCTGTATGCTTGCAGTGCGTTATGTGGGTATGCCGGTTTCCGTTCATTCGGGCGTCGGCTTCTTTGTCTGGATTCTGTTGTTCTCGATGGCAGGGATGAAGTACCGGGGCGGCGGACTGTACTGCGTACTGGTTCTTCTTTTTATGATAGGGCTGCCGATGCGGGCTGCGGTTCCGCTGCTGGTGTTCGAGTGGCTGCTGGACGGGTGCCGTTCGGCGCTGAATTCGGCTGCCGCAGGGACGGGGGCATACCTGGCGGACAAGCTGGGCTGGATGCTGCCGTTGCGTAAATGATACAATACATAAGGGAACGTTTTAACAGCTGTGGAGTTTCTGCAGCTGTTTTGTTATAATGAAATAGAATAATTATGAGTAAAATTTTATATGTAAAGGAGTTTTTTGATGAAAACGAAATCTGTTTTTTTGTCTGTTGCGCTGAGCGTCGTCTGTCTTGCCGCTTCCAATGCGGAAGCGTGTACCACGACCATTGTGACAAAGGGCGCCTCTGCGGACGGCAGTGCGTATGTCACCCATTCCAACGATTCATTCTCCAGTGATCCGAGCATCGTATATGTGCCGGCGAAGGATCATCCGGCCGGCGCTATGCGAAAGGTGTACCCTTCCGCCATCGCCTGGGACGATCTGCCGGAGTACGAATGCTACTCGAATCCCCGCCTCGTGGCGCCAGAGCGGGCGGAGGCGTATGTGTATCCGGGAAAGAAGCAGACAAAACCCCTGGGAGAGATTCCCGAAGTGGCTCATACCTATGCCTATATCGACAGCGATTACGCCGTCATGAACGAGCACGGTCTGATGCTGGGCGAATGCACGAATAATTCCCTCCACCTGGAATATCTGGAACCGAAAGAAGGCCGCGGTATTTTTTATGCCTCTGAGCTGGGGCGTGTTGCCCTGGAACGCTGCCGCACGGCACGGGAGGCGGTTCAGCTCATGGGCGGCCTGATTGACAAATACGGTCTGTGGGGAACCGGCGAGACGCTGCTGGTGGCGGACCGGGAGGAAGGCTGGGTGCTGGAGATGCAGCCTACGCCCACGGGCAAGGGTGGTTTTTGGATCGCCCAGCGCGTGCCGGATGGGGAATTCTTCGTGGCAGCGAACCAGTTCCGCATCCACGCCATAAAACCGGGGAGCCTGGATCAGATCTTTAATCCGCAGCTGCCTGACATGTTGAAGAAAGCGGGCTGGGCCGCCTATGATAAAAAGGGCAATCTGGACTGGGTGCGCTCCATGAAAGCCGCGGAGGACTTCCATCCGTATTTTGCCCTGCGGCGGGTCTGGCGCGCGCTGTCTCTTGTAGCGCCTTCATCGAAGCTCCCGGCGAAGGTAAAGAACTGGGATACGGAGGCCTATCCTTTCTCCGTTCGTCCCGATCATCCGCTGACCCTGGCGGAGATTATGGATCTGCATCGCGATGCTTACGAAGGAACACCCTTTGACCGGCGTAAAGGAGAAAATGCCGGTCCCTTTGCCTTGCCTTACCGGTACGGCAAAACAAAATGGGAACGTTCTATCACCAGCTCAAACATTGCTTATACATGGATCGCCCAGGTAAAGGACAGTCTGCCCCGGCCGATTTTCTGGCTCGCCATGAGCGCCCCGGCGGAAAGCACCTATGTTCCGCTTGCGGTGGCGCCCCTGCCGGAAGCCTATGCGAAGAACGACCGCGCAAAATACGATCCGGCTAAAGCATGGTGGATTTCCCAGCAGGTTACGACCCTGACCAAAGGGTATTACAGTGCGATGGCTCCCAAAGTGTTGGAGGCGGCCCATAAAGGGGAACAGCGTTCCATGGAACTGGTTGCGTCTGCGTCCGGCCAGTCGAAAGAAGAGTTTGCACAAACCCTGCGCGGTAACGCGGACCGTGTCCTTACGGACTGGCGCGGACTGTACGGAAAACTTCTGGCGGACCATGACGGCGGTCACGGCTTGGAGTATGACAAGGCGTTCCAGCCCAAGGCGGACAAGGTATTGAAGTATTAACGGGAACCGCTGCAACGTGTAAGCGCGGGCATACAAAATCGGATTTTTCTAATGGTCGTGGTACTTCCGCGGTTGTTTGGATGTAACCAGGGCTTTAGATTAAAAAACAAAGGGCATTTTCACGTAAAAACTAAAAATGAAAACAAAAAAACGCGCCTTTGCGGACAGATAGGTTCTGCCTGTAAGGGCGCGTGTGTTTTTGTGTTGCATTATTATAATCATCAGAAGGTTTTTATCTCCGACTTCGGCAATAATTTATGCAACTGTTTTCTGATGAAGATGCTTTTGCAAAAAAACGATTCAGAATTTTTCCAGCCGGTCTCCAATTTGCCGGTAACGGTAGTCTTTGGCAGCGTTCCAGAAATGTACGTTGACCGTGCCGCCGTTCGCTAACAGGTCTTTCAGTTCGACGGAGTTCAGCAAATTGATGCGGATGGAAAGTTCAATGATGGAGTCAAGAGTTAAGTTTTCCGCATCGGCGGCTTTCGTGACGCGATCCGATCTGCTTTCGGCGCCGCTGCGGTCTGTGCAGTCCAGAAAAACGGTTTTTCCTTCCGCGTAATCGGCTACATCGGCCAGCAGACGTTTTGTGGAATCCTGCTGATAATAGCGGGGCGTTTTGTTCAGGGTCACTTTAAAATCTTCTGCCGGCCTGTACAGTACCTGCAACGGTTTTCCACCGTAGGGGTTTGGGTAGGTCAGCAGTGTTTCCGATTTGTTTTCGGTAATTTCCGCGTCTGCATGAAGCAGGCTTTTCAGCTGTTCATTTAATAATGTTAGTAAGATATTCAAAGAGTTCACCTTCTTTCCTCAAGGAATCGCTGATTAAGGAATCGCTGATTAAATGAGTTTGTGCCCGGCTGGCATGCAGACGGATTCATCAGTGGTTCCCTAATATTATATCATATTATTCGTAATTATAAAGCGCGGTTGTACTATCCGAAAATTTAAGGAAACGCATTTAATCGGCGTCTCCTTATCGCAGGCGGAGAATCAGGCGCTGGCGGAGCTTCAGGACAAAAGGAACGGGAAAGAATACAAAATTCAGCAAGTTTAACGTTGCGGAAGAGTCTTTGATACGATATAATAAAGTGAATAATATTGTAATGGAATATTATGATATTAGGTACGAATTGCAGAACAGATTAGAGGAATGTATTGTTAAGTTTAATGAAAAGGGGAATCGATTTATGGCAACTATGAAAACAATGGACGGCAACGAGGCCGCCGCTTACGCATCCTATGCTTTTATTGACGCAGCCTGCATTTATCCCATCACGCCGTCTTCGCCCATGGCGGAACACGTGGATGAATGGGCTTCCGCAGGCAAAAAGAATCTGTTCGGACAGACGGTAAAACTGTTGGAGATGCAGTCGGAAGCCGGCGCTGCAGGCGCGGTACACGGCTCGCTGCAGGCAGGCGCCCTGACGGCTACCTATACTGCCTCCCAGGGTCTGTTGCTGATGATTCCTAACATGTATAAGATTTCCGGCGAACTGCTGCCGGGCGTGTTTAACGTTTCAGCCCGTGCGCTGGCTACCAGTAACCTGAGCATCTTCGGCGATCATCAGGATGTGATGGCCTGCCGTCAGACCGGTTTCGCCATGCTGGCGGAAGGCAGCGTGCAGGAAGTTATGGACCTTACCGGCGTAGCCCATATGGCTGCCATTAAGGGCCGCGTTCCCTTCCTGAACTTCTTTGACGGCTTCCGTACGTCCCATGAAATTCAGAAGATTGAAGTATTCGATTACAAAGATTATGCGGACATGCTGGACTGGGAAGCTGTAAAGGCGTTCCGGCAGCGGGGCCTGAACCCGGATGCTCCGGTAATGCGCGGCACGGCCCAGAATCCGGATACCTACTTCCAGAGCCGCGAAGCTGTTAATAAATACTATGAAGCGATTCCGGAAATCGTAGAAGATTACATGGCCAAAGTCAGCAAGATCACCGGCCGTGAATATCATCTGTTCAATTACTATGGCCCGAAAGACGCGGACCAGCTAATCGTGGTTATGGGTTCCGGCCAGGAAACCGCCCTGAAGACCGCGGAACTGGTGAATGCCGCCGAGGGAACCAAGATCGGTGTACTGGCTGTGCATCTGTATCGTCCGTTCTCTGTGAAACATTTCCTGGCTGCGGTTCCGAAAACAGTGAAAAAGGTTGCGGTGCTGGACCGTACCAAAGAGCCGGGCAGCCTGGGCGAACCGCTGTATCAGGATGTCTGCAGCGCATTCTATCAGAGCGACATGAAACCGGTCATCGTGGGCGGCCGTTTCGGTCTGGGCTCCAAAGAATTTACGCCGACCGAAATGTACGCAGTCATTGAAAACCTGCGTCAGGCTGCGCCGAAGAACGGGTTTACCGTTGGCATTAACGACGACGTGAACAACACCTCCCTGTCCAGCAGCAAGATCCTGAACGCCACCCCGAAGGGAACCAAGGGCTGCAAATTCTGGGGCCTGGGTTCCGACGGTACCGTTGGCGCCAACAAGAGCGCCATCAAGATCATCGGCGACCACACTGATATGTATGCGCAGGGTTATTTCGCTTACGATTCCAAGAAATCCGGCGGCATTACCGTATCCCATCTGCGGTTCGGCAAAGAGCCCATCATGGAACCGTACCTGATCAAAGACGCTGACTATGTGGCTGTTCATAATCAGTCTTATGTTTACAAATATGACATTATGTCCGGCCTGAAAGAGGGCGGCAACTTCCTGCTGAACTGCAGCTGGTCGCCGGAAGAACTGGATGAGAAACTGCCGGCTGCCGTAAAACAGTACATTGCGAAGAAGCATGTTAATTTCTATATCATTGACGCGGTGAAGATTGCGCAGTCCATCGGCCTGGGCGGCCGCATCAACATGATCATGCAGTCCGCGTTCTTCAAACTGGCGGATATCATTCCGCTGGCCGACGCGGTGAAATATCTGAAAGACGCCGTGGAAGCATCCTATGGCATGAAAGGCCAGAACGTGGTTGACATGAACAATGCGGCCATCGACAAAGGCATCGAAGCCATTGTGAAAATTGATGTTCCCGCTGCCTGGGCGGATGCCAAAGACAAAGTGGAAACCAAGAAGACCGGCAATGCGTTCATCGATGATATCCTGGTTCCGGTTAACCGGCAGGAAGGCGACAAACTGCCTGTCAGCATCATGGCCCGTCACGCCGACGGCACTTTCCCGGTTGGCACTTCCGCTTACGAAAAACGCGGTATCGCCATCAACGTGCCGGAATGGGACGTGGAAAAATGTATCCAGTGCAACCAGTGCGCCTTTGTCTGCCCGCACGCTGCCATCCGTCCGGTGCTGCTGAACGACGCGGAAGCGGAAAAGATCGGCTATCCGTCCAAACCGGCCATGGGCGTAAAAGACGGCAGCAAGTTTGCCATGGTAATTTCCCCGTACGACTGCCAGGGCTGCGGCAACTGTGCCCAGATCTGCCCGGCGCCCGGCAAAGCGCTGTTCATGAAACCGCTGGATACCCAGCTTGACAAAGCGCCTGCCTGGGATTATGCGGTGAATGAAGTGACGGAAAAACCGAATCCCATGAAGAAGAATACGGTGAAAGGTTCCCAGTTCGAACAGCCGTTGCTGCAGTTCTCGGGCGCCTGCTCCGGCTGCGGTGAAACGCCGTATGTAAAACTGGTGACCCAGCTGTTCGGCGATCGCATGATGGTGGCCAACGCTACGGGCTGCTCCTCTATCTGGGGCGCTTCTTCCCCGTCCATGCCCTATACCGTGAACAAGAAAGGACACGGTCCGGCCTGGGCTAACTCCCTGTTTGAAGATAACGCGGAATATGGTTTGGGTATGTTCCTGGGCGTGGAACAGTCCCGGGACCGCGTGGAAGAACTGATCGATGCGGCATTGGCAGCAGGCAAAGGCTCTGCGGATCTGCAGGCTGCCATGAAAGACTGGAAAGAAAACAAGAATGTCAGCGAAGGCACCCGGGAACGGGCGGACAAACTGGCGGAACTGTTAGCGAAAGAAGCAGGCGCGGACGCAGCGCTGCAGGAAATCCTTGACCTGAAACAGTTCTTTATCAAACGCAGCCACTGGATCTTCGGCGGCGACGGCTGGTCCTATGATATCGGCTACGGCGGACTGGACCATGTGCTGGCCAGCGGCAAGAATGTAAATGTTCTGGTTCTGGATACGGAAGTGTACTCCAACACCGGCGGTCAGTCCTCCAAGGCGACCCCGACCGCTGCCATTGCGCAGTTTGCTGCCAGCGGCAAGCGTACCAAGAAGAAAGACCTGGGCATGATGGCTATCAGTTATGGGTACGTGTATGTGGCGCAGGTTTCCATGGGCGCAGACAAGAACCAGCTGGTGAAGGCGCTGACGGAAGCGGAAGCTTACGATGGCCCGTCCCTGATCATTGCCTACTGCCCGTGCATCAACCACGGCCTGAAAGCCGGCATGGGCTGCAGCCAGCTGGAAGAAAAACGCGCCGTAGCCTGCGGTTACTGGGCGACCTACCGTTACAATCCGGACCTGAAGGCACAGGGCAAGAATCCGTTCATCCTGGATTCCAAAGAACCTACCGAAAGCTTCCGGGATTACCTGCTGGGCGAAGTACGTTTCGCGTCCCTGCAGAAAGTCCGTCCGCAGCTGGCTGAAGAACTGTATAAGAAGACCGAAGCGGATGCCATGGAACGGATTGCAAACTACAAGAAAATGGCAGGAAAAGAATAAAGTTAAGTTAGGAAACACTGGCTGACGAGGCGGAGAGGAACAGAAAGCGTTTCCGTACATCTGAAATCAGCCGGAGAATCTCCGGCTGATTTTTTGGCTGTTTTTCTTGAAGCGGTTTTTCCTTTTATTTTTGAGAGAACGATAACTGAGTCAAACGATAAGAGAAGAATACAGTGATACATTTATGATAGTACATCTTTTTGCTTTTTTAGGCGGCGTAGGACTTTTCTTATATGGTATGGAACTGTTGGGCGGCGGTCTGCAGCAGGCTGCCGGCGCCCGGCTTCAGAAGGTGCTGCAGTCCCTGACGGGCGTGCCGGTGATGGGCGTGCTTCTGGGCGCGCTGGTAGCGGCGACCCTGCAGTCTTCCGCGGCAACCACCGTGATGTCGGTCGGTCTGGTCAACGCCGGTGTGATGACGTTAAAGCAGGCGTTCAGCGTGGTCATGGGGGCCAATATCGGGACGACCTTTACGGCCCAGCTGATTGCGTTCAAGCTGACCGATTATTTTACGGTCATGATCTTTGTCGGTGCCATGACCCGCGTCCTTGCCAAACGCAAGAAGGGTCAGTTCATCGGTCAGATCCTGCTGGGCTTCGGCCTGCTGATGCTGGGTATGAAGGTGCTCAGCGCCGCGGCGTCCCCCCTGCGCAGCAGTCCGGTGTTTGTAGAGTTCGTTTCCCGTTTTGCCGATAACCCGGCGCTGGGGGTTATCGTGGGTATCATCTTTACCATTATGGTCCAGTCCAGCGCGGCTACGGTCGGCATTTTGATGGCCATGGCCGGTCAGGGTCTGCTTCCCCTGGAAGGGGCTATCCCGGTGTTGCTGGGCGATAATATCGGCACCTGCCTGACGGCCATCGTGGCGGCTTCCCGGAGCAACACTTCGGCCAAGCAGGTGGCGCTGTCCCATGTGCTGTTCAACTCCTTTGGCTGCGTGATTTTCCTTGCGTTTCTGCCTTTGTTTGTCAAAGTCGTGCTGGCGATTTCCCCAGCAGGGGATATTGCCCGGCAGATCGCCAACTCCCACAGCGCCTTTAACGTGCTGAACACCCTGATTTTCCTGCCATTGATCACTCCGTTTACCCATCTCATTGAAAAACTGCTGCCGGATAAGGGCGATAAGATTTCCGTAAAGCCGCTGTACCTGAATGACGCGATGCTGGCAACCCCGTCCATCGCCATTGTGCTGGCGGAAAAAGAAGTGATCCGCATGGGAGAAGTGGCCCGGAAAAACATGCACGCGGCGGTGGAGTCCCTTGTGAAATACGATCCTGCTAAGGTGCAGTACGTGCTGGAACATGAACCGATCGTGGATAAGCTGAATGAAGAGATCACCCGGTACCTGACCCATATTTCCGAAAAAGGACTGGGCAGTTCCCTGTCCGCGAAGCACATGGCCCTGATGCATGCCTGCATTGATCTGGAACGGATCGGCGACCATGCCCAGACCCTGGTGAAGCGCAGCCGCAAAATTTTTGAGGAAAAAATCGTAATCTCCCCGGAAGCGCAGCAGGAGATTGCGGAAATCGGCAAGCTGATGGAACATTCGCTGGAAGTCAGCATGGAAAGCTTTGCGAAAAACGATCCGAAGCTGGCCGAAGAGGCCTGGAGTGTCTGCCGGCAAGTGAAAGCGGCGCAAAAGGAAATGCGGAAGAACCACATCCGGCGTCTGAACGAAGGCACCTGCCATCCGGATTCCGGCCTGGTCTTTTTGGAAATACTGATTAACATGAAGAGGACCAGCGACCACGCGAAAAATATCAGCCAGATGGTGCTGGGAATTTTTTAAAAAAGTTGTTGACAAAACCGAAAGGATACTTTATAATCAACCATGTTGTTACCGATGCGGAAATAGCTCAGTTGGTAGAGCACAACCTTGCCAAGGTTGGGGTCGCGAGTTCGAGTCTCGTTTTCCGCTCCATGTAAATCCATCCCGGTCCATCGGCCGGGATTTTTTATTGGCAGGAAAGCCTGCCGTAAAGAGACGGTTCGGTTTCAGGGGAACCGTCAGACGCTTTGCAGGTTTCACAGAAAATTTTCTTTTGGAAACTGGCTTTTTGGTTGTGTTTGCTTGTCAAATAGAGCGCGTTGTGATATTATATTGTAGCATTGTGAAAATGGGGTGGTTTTTGTGCCCCAAAATTTACAGGGTTATTACAATTAGTAACATATATTAAGGGAGGATTTTTTCAAATGAATGTAAGTGTTACCAGAGAAGGAAACGACGCGGCATTAAAGATTGCTGTTACTGCTGCCGAAGTTGACAAAAGCTTTAAACAGGCTGTAGCAAGGATTGCGAACCAGGTACGGATCCCCGGCTTCCGTCCGGGCAAAGCGCCTCGTAATATTATCGAAATGCATTACGGTAAAGCGGCCGTAAAGGAAGAAGCCTTCAATATCTGTGTGAACCGGGCTTACCAGCAGGCCATTGAAACGGAAAAGCTGATGCCGGTTTCCGATCCGGAAGTGAAGGATGAGAAAAAGGCCTTTGAAGAGTTTGCCGAAGGCAAGGATTTTGAAGTTGACGTTGCGGTTGTATTGAAACCGGAACCGGAACTGGGCGAATACAAAGGCATCCATGTGGATAAGAAAGAAGCCAAGGTTTCCGACGAAGACGTGGACAAAGCTCTGGAAGAACTGCGCAACCGCGGCGCGAAGATGGTGGATACCGATGACGAGACCGTGATTGAAAAAGGCGACTTCGCTATTATCGACTTTGCCGGTACGGTTGACGGGGAAGCCTTCAGCGGCGGCGAAGGCAAGGGTTATCCGCTGGAAGTCGGTTCCGGCTCTTTCATTCCCGGCTTTGAAGACCAGCTGATCGGATTGAAGAAAGATGACGACACCGATGTGGACGTAACCTTCCCGGAAAGCTACTTCGTTCCCGAACTGGCCGGCAAGCAGGCTATCTTCAAGGTGCATATCCAGGCTGTAAAGCATAAGGAACTGCCGGAACTGAACGATGAATACATTGCCAAGTACACCCGCTACAAAACCGTTGCGGAAGCCAAAGAAGATTATAAGAAGCACATGCAGGAAGCTGCGGAGCGGGATGCCAAAACCGAATATGAAAACGCGCTGATTGATACAGCCGTAAATAATGCAAAGATGGATGTTCCCCCGGTTATGATCGAAGACCGCATCACCCAGATGGTGGAAGAGATCAAACTGAATCTGGAAAGCCGTAAGATGACGCTGGACCAGTACATGGAGTACACCGGCATGGATATGGCGAAGCTGCGTGAGGCACAGCGTGAAGGCGCAGAAAAGAATGTCCGTACCGACCTGGTACTGGATGCGATTGCCAAGGCGGAAAACATCCAGGTCGATATGGCTGACGTAGATGCCCAGCTCCAGTCTATTGCAGACCAGAACGGCGCCCGTTTGGAAGATGTAAAGACCATCATCCGCAAGAACAACAACATGGGGCTGCTTCTGGCCAACATCCTGCGTCACAAGGCTGCCCATGTAATTTTGGACAACGCAAAATAATAAATAAGCGGTAAGCATGAGGAGCTGTCTGTGCGCATGTACAGACAGCCCTTTTGTCCTGAACGCGTAAAACGGTATAAAACAAATCTGGAAGGAGTGAACTGTATGAGTTATGTTCCAATTGTCGTTGAGCAGAATAACCGGGGCGAACGCTCCTATGATATTTATTCCCGCCTGTTGAAAGACCGGATCGTTTTTCTGACGGGCCCCATTACGGATGAAGTAGCAAATGTTGTCATCGCGCAGCTGCTGTTCCTGGAATCGGAAAATCCGGACAAGGATATTCATTTGTATATTAACAGCCCGGGGGGCAGCGTGACCGCCGGTATGGCGATTTACGATACCATGCAGTACATCAAGCCTGACGTATCTACCATCTGCGTAGGGCTGGCAGCCAGCATGGCTTCCATCCTGCTGATGGCCGGCAAAAAAGGAAAACGTTATGCCCTGCCTCACTCGGAAGTGATGATCCATCAGCCCCTGGGCGGGTATGAAGGCCAGGCGTCCGACATTGCCATCCACGCGAAAAATATTCTGCGGATCCGGGAAGAAATGTATGATGTAATCGTGAAACATACAGGCAAGACCAAAGAAGCTGTGGCCGCGGATACGGACCGGGATAACTTCCTGACGGCCAAAGAGGCGATGGCTTACGGTATCATCGACCAGGTCGTAGACCGTATGCCGGAAGAATAACCGGCTGTGTGAACGCAGCTGACCGGAACTACAGCCGCAGTAAATGCGGCGGACAGTTCCGGACCCGGGCAGATTGTGAAGCCCAAACTATAATTAATCAGACAGCAAGAGGAGTTACAGATGAGTTTTTCTGATAATAAAAAAAGTGATGTGATTTGTTCTTTCTGTGGAAAACGAAACGATCAGGTGAAGCGGATGCTGGCCGGTCGTAACGGGTACATTTGCGACGAGTGTATCGAATTGTGTTCCGAAGTCCTGAAAGAAGAATACGAACAGGATAATACGATTACGTCGCCGAAAGCGTTGCAGAACCTGCCGACACCGAAGGAGATCAAGGCGATTCTGGACGAGTACGTAATTGGGCAGGATGAGCCGAAGAAAACGCTGGCTGTTGCAGTGTATAATCATTACAAACGGATCAATTACGGAAGCACGCGGCCGGAAGATAAGGATGTGGAACTGCAGAAATCCAATATCCTGATGCTGGGGCCTACCGGCAGCGGGAAGACCCTGTTGGCCCAGACGCTGGCCCGGATCCTGCAGGTACCCTTTGCCATTGCGGATGCCACCACCCTGACCGAAGCCGGGTATGTGGGAGAAGACGTGGAAAACATTCTGCTGCGCCTGATCCAGAATGCGGATTACGATATTGAAAAAGCCCAGAGAGGCATTATTTATATTGATGAAATTGACAAGATCGCCAGGAAGTCGGAAAACGTTTCCATTACCCGGGACGTTTCCGGTGAAGGTGTGCAGCAGGCCCTGCTGAAAATCCTGGAAGGAACGACCGCCAATGTTCCGCCTCAGGGAGGGCGCAAACATCCCCATCAGGAATTCCTTCAGATCGACACGACCAATATCCTGTTCATCTGCGGCGGTGCGTTTGCCGGTCTGGAGAGCATCATTAAAGAGCGTATCGATACCAAGACCATGGGCTTTGGGGCAGACATTAAAAAGAAAACAGAGCTGAAGGCAGAGGATTCCCTGTTTAAACAGGTGATGCCGGAGGACCTGATGAAGTTCGGCCTGATTCCCGAGTTTGCAGGCCGGCTGCCGGTTATGGTCAGCCTGGATGCGCTGGATAAAGAAGCGCTGGTGCGCATTTTAAAGGAACCGAAAAACGCGCTGATCAAACAGTATCAGCATTTCCTGAGCATGGATAATGTAGAGTTGGTATTTGAAGACGGAGCCCTGGTGGCTATTGCGGAAGAAGCCCTGCGCCGGGAGACCGGAGCCCGCGGCCTGCGCTCCATCATTGAAGGAATCATGCGGGACGTAATGTACGAAGTGCCTTCCCGTACCGATGTGGTAAAATGTATTGTCACAGAAGACACAGTACGGAAGCATGTGGAGCCGGAACTGATTGTTGCCTGACGGAGGAAATAAGTTGGATACCCTTTCTCATATTTTGCCGCTGCTGCCCTTACGCGGCGTGGTGATTTTTCCCGGTACGGTGATGAACCTTGACATCGCCAGGGCAAGGTCGCTGAATGCTGTGAACGTGGCCATGCGGCATGGCAAAAAAATATTTATTGTTTCCCAGATAAAATCAGAAGCAGAAGAGCCGGCGCTGGATAATCTTTACAAAGTGGGCGTAGTTGCCGAGATCCGGCAGATGCTGAAACTGCCGGGTGGTTCGGTGCGGATTCTGGTGGAAGGGCTCTGCCGTGCAACTGCAGACCGGGTGACTGACGGTGTGGACGGCTGCTGGGCTGCTTCTATTACGGAACTGTCGGCCCGGGCGTTGAACGAAAACGGATTGGAACTGGAAACGTTGCGCCGTATGGTGGTTTCCGAATTTGAAAAATGGGTACTGCTGGGCAAAAAAATCAGTCCGGAGATACTGCTTTCGTTTAAAGATAATCCGGATGCAGGCATTGTGGCGGATACCATAGCCGGTTATCTGGATGTGAATCTGGCAACCAGACAGCTGCTGCTGGAAACGGTGTCTGTGAAAGCCAGACTGGAAAAACTGTATGAAATCCTGCACAAGGAAATGACGATTTCCGAGCTGGAAAAACGTATTGCCCAGAAGGTGCATCAGAATATTGAGCAGAACCAGAAAGAATATTATCTGCGGGAACAGATAAAAGTCATCAGCCAGGAACTGGGCGATGCGGAAGATGTTCATGCGGAAGCGGAAGAATACCGGGAAAAGATGAAGGCGCTGCCCCTGCCGGAAGAAGTAGTAAAAGGCCTGAACAAAGAGGTTGACCGCCTGTTCAAGATGCCCCCCATGATGGCGGAAAGCACGGTGATCCGGAATTATCTGGATACGGTGCTGGATCTGCCCTGGGGAAAATATGACAAAAACGGCTTTGATATTAACAAGGCTGCCCGGATCCTTGACAAACACCATTATGGCCTGAAGAAGGTCAAGGAACGCATCCTGGAACATCTGGCGGTACAAAAACTGGCAAAAACAAACAAGGCGCCGATCTTATGCCTGGTAGGCCCGCCCGGTGTGGGCAAGACTTCCATGGCGTTGTCGATTGCGGAAGCCGTCAACCGTAAGTTTACCCGGGTTTCTCTGGGCGGCGTGCGGGACGAGGCGGAGATTCGCGGACATCGCCGGACATACATCGGGGCCATGCCGGGGCGGCTGATTCACGGGATGCAGAAGGTAGGCTGCCTGAATCCGCTGTTCCTGCTGGATGAAGTGGACAAGATGGCCAGTGATTTCCGGGGCGATCCTGCTTCCGCGCTGCTGGAAGCGCTGGATCCGGAACAGAATCACGCCTTCAGCGATCATTTTATTGAGTACTCGTTTGATTTGTCTTCCGTGTTCTGGATCGTAACGGCTAATACGGTGGAAACCATTCCTCCTGCCTTGCTGGACCGGCTGGAGGTCATTGAGTTATCCAGTTATACGGAAGAGGAAAAGTTAAATATTGCCCGGCTTCATCTGCTGCCCAAGGAGATGGAAGCCAACGGCCTGACTGGAAAGACATTTTCCATTACCTCCGGCGCCATCCGGAAAATCATCCGGGAGTATACCAGGGAAGCCGGCGTGCGCCGTCTGGAACGGCAGCTTGCGAAACTGTGCCGCAAGGTTGCCTATCGTATTGTTACGGAAAAGGAAACCGACGCGAAGGTAACCGTGAAGAATCTGACGGATTATCTTGGTCCCTGCATTTATCTGGAGTCGGACCTGCGTGCCCGGGAAGAGGTTGGCATTGTGACCGGGCTGGCCTGGACCAGCGTGGGCGGCGAACTGCTGAAAGTGGAAGTACTGGCGGCGGAAGGGAAGGGCGGTATGACCCTGACCGGCCAGCTGGGCGACGTAATGAAAGAGTCCGCCCGGGCCGGTTACACGTATATCCGTTCCCGTTATAAAGAACTGGGATTAAAAGAAGACTTCTATGATAAAACGGATATTCATATCCATCTGCCGGAAGGCGCGATTCCCAAGGACGGGCCTTCTGCCGGTATCACCATGGTGACGGCGATGGTTTCGGCCCTGACGGGACGGCCTGTTAAAGCGGATCTGGCCATGACCGGGGAAATTACCCTTTCCGGTAAGGTGCTCCCGGTAGGCGGCATCAAGGAAAAAATGCTGGCAGCGCATCGCTACGGGGTAAAGACCGTGCTGCTGCCGGAGCGGAATATGCAGGACCTGACCGAACTGCCGGAAAAAGTGCGGGAGGATATTCAGTTTGTACCGGTGAACCATATGGATGAAGTGCTGAAACTGGCGCTGAAGCCGTAAGGATATCGTCGCAGTTGTGGTATAATATAATCAGATAAAAGGAAGTGCGGGGGCATTGCATCAGCATTTCCGGAAGAATGAGGGGCGGTAGTATGCGGAAAAAGTATGATGTTGCTGTAATTGGCGGAGGACCTGCCGCCATTTTTGCCTGCTGGGAATTCAGTGAAAAGTTCCCCGGGCTTTCCGTAGTTATGCTGGAAGAAGGGCATACCGTAACAAAGCGCCACTGTCCGCTGGCTGCCGGCAAAACCGACCACTGCCTGCGCTGTGTTCCCTGTGCGATCATGCGGGGGTTCGGCGGCGCCGGTGCGTTTTCGGACGGCAAATATAACTTTACTACCGAATTTGGCGGCTGGCTGCCAGAGTATCTGCCCAAGCAGACCGTGATGGACCTGATTGATTACGTGGACTCCATCAACTGCCGGTACGGTGCGCCCGGCGAAACCTTTACAACCAAGAATTCTTCCATCGGCCGCAAGGCCCTGGGCTATGACCTGCATCTGTTAAACGGCAAGGTCCGCCATCTGGGTACTGAAAACAATCTGCAGATTATGGAAAATATTTTCGAAGACCTGAGTAAAAAGGTTGATATTTTCTGTGATACCAAAGTGAACAGCTTTTGCAAGGAAGCGGATGAATTCGTGCTGGATACGTCAAAAGGCGAACTGCGCAGTACCTATCTGATTGCGGCTCCCGGCCGGGCCGGCGCGGAATGGTTTACGGAGCAGGGCCGGAAGCTGGGGCTTGCTTTTACCAATAATGCGGTAGACGTAGGCGTCCGGGTGGAAGTTCCGGCTGCGGTCTTCAAGCACATTACCGACGAAGTGTATGAGGCAAAGCTGGTTTACCGTACGAAGCAGTACAATGACCTGGTGCGGACGTTCTGTATGAACCCCAACGGCTATGTGGTGGCGGAAAACACGGACGGCATCGTTACCGTAAACGGTCACAGCTATGCGGATCCGGCACGGCAGAGTGAAAATACGAATTTTGCCCTGCTGGTGAGCAATAAATTTACGGAACCCTTTAAAGAACCCCACCAATACGGCAAACGGATTGCGTCTTTTTCCAATCTGTTAGGCGGAGGCGTTCTGCTGCAACGTTTCGGAGATCTGGTCAAAGGCCGCCGTACCAATGAGAGAAGGCTGGCAAAAAGCTTTACGCGTCCTACCCTGAACGCAACGCCGGGGGATTTGAGCCTGGTGCTGCCGAAGCGGCAACTGGACGATATTATTGAAATGATTTATGCGTTGGACAAGATTGCTCCCGGCATGGCCAACGCGGATACGCTTCTGTACGGGGTGGAAGTGAAATTCTACAGTTCCCGTCTGGATCTGGATGAGCATCTGGAAACAAAAATTCCTAACTTGTTTGCGGCCGGGGACGGCGCCGGCATTACCAGAGGTTTGTCCCAAGCCAGTGCCAGCGGTGTATTTATTGCGAGAGAGATAGGAAAACGAGCACAGAAATTATCGTGAAGAGGGCCGCGACGGAACGCGGCGTTATCGGATACAGATGAGGAGGTGCACATGGCAAAAGAACACTGGGATGTGATCCGTGCGGAATTTATTACATCTGCAGTCCGCGCGGAACAGTATCCCAAACCATATTTACCGGAAGTAGCGTTTATCGGGCGTTCTAATGTGGGCAAGTCTTCTTTGATCAATTCGGTCTGCCGCCGGAATGGGCTGGCCAGGGTCAGCTCTTCGCCCGGCAAGACGCAGACGCTGAATTTTTATCGGCTGGATGCCAAGCGGGTCACGGAACAGGCCGAAGACAGGACACAGTTTTATCTGGTGGATCTTCCCGGTTATGGGTTCGCAAAAACCAATCATAAAAACAAGGAACAGTGGTCCGGTTTTATCCGCAAGTATCTGGAGGAGGCTCCGAACCTGGCGCTGGTCTGCCAGCTTATGGACATACGCCATAATCTGATGGACAGTGATGTGGAGGCCTATAAATGGATGCAGGAGTGTGGGCTCAACGTTCATGTCGTGCTTACCAAAGCGGATAAACTCAGCCGGAATGCGGCGATGTCACAGCGCGCGGCGTTTAAGAAGGCGCTGGGACTTGCGGAGGAACAGATTACAGCCTATTCCGTTTTGCAGCCTACCATGCGGCTGGACTTTATTAACCGCATCATGGCAGCCCTGACAGCAAATTCGGAAGTGAATTTGGAAGAATAATCTTCCGGCTGCATGATTTTTGCAAAAAAATAAAATAAATAGCTTGACAGACTTAATAGGAATCGTTATAATTAAAGCATCAAATAAATATTTCGTGCAGTTTATTAAATCGGCGTAATTCCGATGTGATCCCGTCACCGTATAACCGGAATGTAAACTGTATAAGCATCCGTGCTTAACCTGCGAGCGACAGGATAGTGATGTTAGACAGGAAGTACCTTTCTAGGTGAGAGTGGGAAGGTGCCAGTGACCGATATCAAGACCGTTCTTGCGCAAGCAGAAACGGTCTTATTCTTTTACTTGCAGGGCGAAATATTATTGATTGTTTAATTTGCTATTCACAAGTCATTTAGCAAAATTCCCATCCTTCTCCTTCTCCTTTTGACACAGCTGCAAATAAAAAACCCGCATCTGGACCATGCGGGTTTTTTATTTGCCTGAAAAAGGCGGAGTATTTAGCAGTGTATTTAAATGTAAGAATTACCGGTATGCATTTTCGGATTCCGAAACCCCGGTTTAATGGCGGTGTTCCCCGTAACACTCATGGCAAACTTCGCTTACAGGATTGATATGTACCATGCAGTGTTTGACATTGGGGAAATCCTTTTCAATGGAATGGTGGATGCTTTCCGCAATCTGATGGGATTGCAGCAGGGTCAGGTTATCGTCGGCGCTGACTTCCACATCCACAAAGATGCGGCTGCCGAACTGGCGGGTGTGCAGCAGGTCGATGTGATTGACGCCGGGGATTGCGGCGACCTTGGCCCGCATGGCATCTTCTTCTTCCTTGGAGCAGGCTTTGTCAACCATTTTATCAATGGCTCCCATAAAAATTTCATAGCCGGCCTGCAGGATCATCAGACAGATTACCACGCTGGCGATGGGGTCCAGGATGGGGTAGCCCATGCGGGCGCCCAGAATACCGATGAAGCTGCCGACGGAAGACAGGGAATCGCTGCGGTGGTGCCAGGCGTCTGCCATCAGCGCATCGGATTCCAGCATCAGCGCATAATGACGCGTGTACCAGTACATGGCTTCTTTTACTACAATAGAAATGATGGCGGCTGCCAGGGGCAGGAACGTAGGAATGGTAATAGACTCTGTATCCTGGTTCAGGATTTTCTCTATGCCGGCGTAGCCGATGGCAAGTCCGGTCAGGGCTAAAATAACAGAGAGCAGGATGGAAGCCACGCACTCCAGGCGTTCATGGCCATACTGGTGGTCGTCGTCCGACGCTCTTCCGGAGATTTTGATGCCGGCCATGACAATAAACGTTGCGAAAACATCCGAAGCCGAATGGATGGCATCGGAGACCATGGCAGCGGAATGACCGAAGATACCGGCGACAAATTTGCCCAGGGACAGAAAGACGTTGACCGCGATGCTGTACCAGGAGATGCGCATGGCAATCTTTTCACGGTTGGAAGTAACATGCAGTGAATTCATAAAAACACTCCTTTATATTTTGATGGGGCGTTTTATGATGCTGCGTACGCCGGACGCTGCCCTTTGCTGCAGAAAATAAGGAAACGCGGATGAATCCGTCTGTAAATAAACGCATGTAATCAGCGTATCTTTATAAGGCAGATGCAACATGGGGCAGTGGAACGAAGTATGCCTTTCGGGATATTAACGACAATGATAAGGCCATGCAAATGATTTGTCAATAGGAATTTTTCCTTGTTAACATGCGCTAACACCAGTTAGCATCGGCTTCGCCGCATGGTGCATGTATCAGGGGAAATGTAAAATTTTTATAAATTTATTTCTGTTTTGCGTCGGATAAGCCCGCCTGGCTGTGCAATTTTTATTCCGGAGAAAAAATAGTGCTTGACAGCGTTACCCGAGGTTGGTAAACTAAAAAAGTACAATTTTTTATAAAAACGGCTGGGAACGGGAGGAGTACTGCAGGAAGACCTGAAGAGAGGGCGAGGCTGGTGAAAATCGTCCGGTGGAAATGCAGGAAGGTAGCCCGGGAGCCGGAACGCTGAAGTATGACAGAGAAAATAATGATTCGCAGCCAAATCTTCATATTATCTTATGTGATGATTTGCGAATGAACGGCAAGTTCATGGAATGAATGCGCGTTTTGTTGTGCATCTCTGTAATATGCGTAAGCGTTCCCGTGTTACACGTTACGTAATCAATAAGAGCTTTGTCCATAGTCAGGTGGGCATCCTATCACGCAAATATTGATTCAATCCGTAGTTGCGTAAAATATGCCGGAGTTTCACCTGAATAATGAACAGAGAATTCAGGTGGTACCACGGTCATTCGTCCTGTTGCAATGTTGTAACAGGGCTTTTTTGTTTTCATAAGGAGACGCTGATTAATCAGTGTTGCCTTAAGCATTGAGTTTGGTAATAATTAAATTTTTATAGGTTCACAGGAGGAAAGAACATGGCAGAAGAGCACAACATCCCTAAAACGTATGATCCCGCATCGGTGGAGAAGAAATGGTATCAGTTCTGGGAAAAGAATAAATATTTCCACGCGGAACCGGACCCGGACAGAAAACCGTTTACCATTGTCATTCCGCCTCCCAATATTACAGGACAGCTGCACATGGGGCATGCCCTGGACAACACGCTGCAGGATATCCTGATCCGCTGGCACCGTATGATGGGGGATAACACAATCTGGTTCCCCGGCTACGACCATGCCGGACTGGCAACCCAGATTAAGGTAGAAGAAGAAATTAAAAAGAATGAAGGACTGACCCGCTATGACCTGGGCCGGGAAGAGTTCGTGAAACGGGTCTGGGCCTGGAAAGAACAGTACAGCAACCGGATCATCGACCAGCTGAAATGTCTGGGCATTTCCTGCGACTGGGACCGCATCCGCTTTACTCTGGATGAAGGCTGCTCCCGGGCGGTGCGGGAAGTGTTTGTTTCCTTATATGAAAGGGGACTGATTTACCGGGGCACCCGCATCACCAACTGGTGTGTCAACTGCAATACGGCGTTAAGCGATATCGAAGTAGAGCACAAGGACGACGCGGGCCATCTGTGGTATATCAAATATCCGATCATCGGTCATGAAGGGGAATACCTGACCATTGCCACCACCCGTCCGGAGACTATCCCCGGCGATACGGCGGTGGCCGTAAATCCGAAAGACGAGCGGTACGGCAAGCTGGTAGGCGAAAAAATCATGCTGCCGATCATGAACCGGGTAATTCCCATTATCGCCGATGACTATGTTGATACAGAATTCGGTACCGGCGCGGTAAAGATTACTCCGGCCCATGACCCCAACGACTATGAGATGAGCCTGCGGCAGAACCTGGAGGCCATTGTTGTCATCGATAAAGACGGTATCATGACCAAAGAGTCCGGACGCTATGAAGGGCAGGAACGGTATGAATGTCGTAAGAATATCGTAAAAGATCTGGACGAACTGGGACTGCTGGTAAAAATTGAAGACTGTCCTCATTCCGTAGGTCACTGCCAGCGCTGCGGCGAACCGATTGAGGCCCTGATTTCCACCCAGTGGTTCGTAAAGATGGAGCCGCTGCTGAAGGCTGCTACGGACTGCGTAAAAGACGGCCGCACCCAATTCGTGCCGGAACGTTTTACCAAGAACTATCTGGGCTGGATGGAAAACATGCACGACTGGTGCATCAGCCGCCAGATTTGGTGGGGACACCGGATCCCTGTCTGGTACTGTGACGACTGCGGCGCGGAAATCGCGTCCCGTACGGATATGGACAAATGCCCGAAGTGCGGCGGTCACGTGCATCAGGATGAAGATGCCCTGGATACCTGGTTCAGTTCTGCCTTGTGGCCGTTCTCCATCATGGGCTGGCCGGAAAAGACAGATGTCCTGAAGCAGTTCTATCCCACCAGCGTACTGGTGACCGGCTACGATATCATCTTCTTCTGGGTGGCCCGCATGCTGATCATGGGCATGGAATTTATGAAGGACATTCCCTTTGACCGGGTGTTTATCCACGGCCTGGTCCGGGATGAGCAGGGCCGGAAGATGAGCAAATCCCTGGGCAACGGTATCGATCCGCTGCAGGTGATCGAACAGTATGGCTGCGATACCCTGCGCTTCATGCTGATCACCGGCAATACGCCCGGCAATGACATGCGTTTCTACTGGAGCCGTCTGGAAGCCACCCGGAACTTTGCCAATAAAATCTGGAACGCTTCCCGCTTCGCGCTGATGAATCTGGAAGGCTATCAGGCCGACGCGAAACGGGCTCCGTACGAGCTGGCGGATAAGTGGATCCTTTCCCGCATGCAGGATGTGGCTGCAGATGTGACCACGCTGCTGGATAAGTTCGAGCTGGGCGAAGCGGGCCGAACCGTGTATGATTTCATCTGGGGCGAGATCTGCGACTGGTATATTGAATTGATCAAACCGAGACTGTACGGCAAAGCCGGGGAAGAAGCACGTGCAACGGCCCAGCAGGTGCTGGTGACCGTGCTGACCGGCGCTATGAAACTGTTGCATCCTTACATGCCGTTTATTACGGAAGAGATTTATCAGGCACTGCCCCATGATACTGAAAGCATCATGATCAGCGCCTGGCCGAAGGCGGATCCCGCCTTGCAGGATAAGGCGGCGGAAAAGGGCATGGAAGCCATCATGAACGCCATCCGGTCCATCCGTGAAATGCGGTCCCAGGTGAATGTGAACCCGGGCAAAAAAGTTCCCGCGATCCTGCTGGTATCGGATGAACTGACAGGAGTGTTCCGGGAGAATGCCGCCTATATCCATCTGCTGGCCAATGTGGACGACATGGAACTGCTGCCGCTGACGGCCGACAAACCGGAAAATGCCATGGCCTCCGTGAATGCGGGCGTGGAAGTATATCTGCCGCTGAAAGCGCTGATTGACGTGGAGGTGGAAACCGCCCGTCTGAATAAGGAACTTGCCGGACTGCAGAAAGAGATGCAGCGGGTGAGCGGCAAGCTGCAGAACCAGGGATTCCTGGCCAAAGCGCCGAAAGAGGTTGTGGAAAAAGAACAGGCAAAAGCGGAAGAATTCGCGGCCAAGATTAAAACCATTGAAGAACGGCTGGCATATCTGAAAACGATTTAAGGAGACGCTGATGAATCAGTGTTTCCTTAAGGTACTGTCCTGAAACTGGTACATCGTAATGCGTGCCGATGTTATGATGCGTGTACTGTAACACTGGTAGAAATATGAAAATCCGGAGATTGTTTTACCATGAATTATGATGAAAGTATTGCCTGGCTGGAAAGTCTGGGGCAGTTCGGCATCCGGCTGGGAATGGAGCGGATCCAGCAGCTTCTGTTTGTGCTGGGCCATCCCGAAAACCAGGTAAAAACGATTCACGTAGCCGGAACCAACGGCAAAGGCAGCGTTACCACCATGATTGCTGCCATTTTGGCGGAGGCAGGGCTGCGGGTGGGAAAATTTACTTCCCCGCACCTTGTCCGCTACAACGAGCGGATCCAGATTAATGAAAAAGATATTCCGGATGAAGACTTCGCGAAAGTTCTGACCACGGTGCGTGAGTTTGCGGATGACCTGGTGAAAAAGGAAGCCTGCGAGCAGCCTACCCAGTTTGAAATTCTGACTGCGGCGGCCTTCCATTACTTTGCCCTGCAGCAGGTGGATTACGCCGTGATCGAGGTGGGTCTGGGGGGCTTATGGGATTCTACCAATTTAATTAAGCCTCTGGTTTCCGTGATTACCAATATTGCCCTGGATCACACCAAGGTGCTGGGAAATACAATAGAAGAAATTGCCCTGCAAAAAGCCGGCATCATCAAGGAAAAGGTTCCGGTGGTCACCGGGGCGGAAGGCAATGCCCTGGGACCGATCCGGGTGATGGGCGCCCTGAAGGAGGCTCCGCTGTATGAGTACGGCAGATCCTTCCGGGGACAGGAAATCAGCAGTTCTGTCGATGGACAGAAGTTCAGGCTGATGGCCGGGACCAATTACGCTTCGGAGTACGAGATACAGTTGCCGGGGGCGCATCAGATCGTCAACGCTTCCCTTGCCATTGTGGCAGCGAAAATTGTGTCGAAGCAGGACCCACGGATTACAGAGGAACATCTGCATCTTGGCGCGGCCCATACCAAATGGCCGGGGCGGCTGGAAAAAATCAGCAGTTTGCCGGATGTGATTCTGGACGGGGCCCATAATCCCAATGGGGCGGAAGCCCTGCGGAACGCGCTGGACAAATATTATCCGGACAGGAAACGGGCTTTTGTTTTCGGTATGATGGGCGATAAAAGTGTAGATGAGGTAATCCGGATTTTGTTTCGCCCGTCTGATACGGTGTTTACCGTGCGGGCTGACGACGGGCCCCGGGCTGCGGAAGCGGCGGACCTGGCTGCCCGGGTCGGCAGCAATGCCACACCGGTGGATTCTGTCAGCCGGGCCTACCGGCAGGCCTGTGAGGCGGCGGGTGACGACGGTGTCGTCTGCGTTTGCGGTTCCCTGTATCTGGTGGGGACGTTTAAGGCGAGCGTAAGAATATAAGAATAAGTGCTGATTCATTATGAACGGGCAGCATTTTGGGATTCCGTGTTTTTTTGCAATTTGAAATCCGGAGAAACGAATGGGTTAAGGTGCGGAGATGATAGAAGATACAAACGTAACGGCAAAAGAATACCGTAAGATGCAGAAGTTTCTTTTGCTGATCGCGGGGTGTATCGCCCTTGACCAGACCCTGCTCAGCATTGTGATCTTGCTGTCGCTGCTGATGGGACTGCAGATTGCGTGGAAGGAACGCGGTATTTCACAGCTGCGCGTCTGGCCTCGTCATTTAAAATGGCTGTTGTTGCTGCTGTTGGCCACAGGTTATGTTTCACTGCATAATCCGCTGGTTACCCACCCCTTTGATTGTACGTTTAATTTCTTTTATGTCGTGGGACAGTATGTGTCTGTGGTCTGGCTGGTCACACGTTTCGGGAACTGTTTTGCGGGGACAAGTCCTTTTGCCAGGCCGGCCCCTTACGAGGACGGCTTGCCGTTTTGGAAAGTTTTTATGCGCCAGCCTTTTCCGTTGCGCATGCTTCGTGTTCTGGGATGGGTGGCCGTTGTCTCTGTCCTGATTGGTATCGGGCAGCACTATTTTGGCGGTGCCACCGATGCCTTATGGGTTGACAAAGAAGCGAACCCGCTGTTGCGGAACCGTGTCTTTTCGAGCTGGGAGAACCCCAATATATTTGCCGGCTACTTATGCATTGTGGCAGCCTATGTGATGGGTTACATCAGCGTGGAGAAAAATTCGCGGAAACGCTGGGGACTGTTTGGCATCCTGCTGCTGGTCATCCTTTGCGAAGTGTTTACATTCTCCCGGGGGTTCTGGGTGGCCATGGCCGCAGAAGTACTGGCCTTTGTCCTTTTCTTTTACCGGAGGGGTATCCTGTATCTTTGCGGTGTTGCACTGGCAGGTGCCGCGCTGGCAGGTCCGGCCGTCTGGCAGCGCCTCAATACCCTCCGGCATGTTACGGAAGACTCTTCGGCCGCTATGAGACTGGCTTATCTGGAAATTGCCCAGGCGGTTGTGGAGGAGCATCCGCTGGGGATCGGCTGGTACAATTACCGTTATGTTTTTCCGGAATATGATTTCTATTTTAAAAATCCGGACGTAATTATGTATCACTGCCACAACCTGTTTCTGAATGTCGCTGCGGAACTGGGACTGCCGGGCTTGGTCCTGTTTTTGTGCGCGTGGGTGTATATGCTTTATCTGGCTGTAAAACTGGTTCGGAAAGCAAGGTTTTTGTGGGTGCAGGCTTTTGCTGCAGGCTACCTGCTGATGAGCCTGGGCATCGCCGTCGGAGGACTTGGAGACCACGTCCTTTTCAATGTGCGCATGGGCGTCCTTTTTTGGCTTTTAAATACACTTTTGGTCCTGATTTGGAATGTTAATAGGTTTGCCTCCGAATAACGAAGCATAAGAAAATGATTCCCACTAAAAAAATGCAATTTGTGTAACTTGTCTTGCGCAAAGCTTTGATAATTGGTAAAATTGTTTCGGAAATTGAGACTGTTTTGAAATAAATCGCGCCTTTTCATCCTGTAAAAAGATGGGAACCACAGGTATTTTTCCGGAAAGTTTTGGGTAATTCCAAATTTTGTGTAAATCTATTCGCTTTTTTGTTTCTTTTGTGTTATAATAATTTCGGATTCAAAGCAAACCTTGTTTCCGTAAATTTAGATACGGGATTTGCGGAACCAAGTTTGTTTTACCCGCGGCTTGCCGCGGAAATTTTCTCATAATATTTTAAGGAGGAAGGTAATTATTATGGTAGGTTTTGAAGACATCAAAGATCGTGTTTGTGAATCAGTAGTTTGCAAATTTAAAACTGCTGAAGAAGCTGCTGAAATGATCAAAGACGGCGACTGCCTCGGCGTCAGCGGCTTTACTCCGTCCGGCTATCCGAAGGCTGTGCCTCTGGCTCTGGCTGAAAAAGCAAAAAAGACTCCTTTCAAAGTTAATGTTTGGACCGGCGCGTCCGTAGGTCCGGAAATTGATGCTGCCATGGTTGAAGCTGGCTGCATGGACCGCCGCCTGCCTTATCAGACCAATGCAACCCTGCGTAAAGCTATCAACGCCGGCAAAGTTCGTTATGCCGACATTCATCTGTCCCATTTCGCACAGATGGCCCGTTACGGCTTCATGGCTGACCGTAAGAAAATTGATTTCGCTATCGTTGAAGTCTGCAAGATCAACGACCTGGGCGACGGCAAAGTTGGCCTGATCCCGACCACTTCCATGGGCAACAGCTCCTCTTACGTTGCTACTGCTCCGAAAGTAATCGTAGAAGTTAACACCACCCAGCCGGTAAGCCTGGAAGGCATGCATGACTCCTATGTTCCGCTGGATCCTCCGAACCGTAAACCGATTCCTATTGAAAGACCGGAAGACCGTATCGGTACTCCGTATATCCCCTGCGAACTGGATAAGATCGTAGCTGTAGTTCCCTGCGACATCACCGATAAAGTTCGTCCGCTGGGCGAAATCGACGAAGACGCAAAACATATGGGCCAGAACCTGGTTAACTTCCTGAAGAACGAAGTTAAGGAAGGCCGTCTGCCGGCTAACCTGCTGCCGTTACAGTCCGGCGTAGGCTCCGTTGCCAACGCGGTTATCAACGGTCTGGTTAACTCCGACTTCAAAGATCTGACCGTTTACACCGAAGTAATCCAGGACGGTATGTTCGACCTGATCGACGCCGGCAAACTGCGCGTTGCTTCCGGTACCGCTCTGACTCCGTCTCCGGAATGCCAGAAGAAGTTCTATGAAAACGTAGACTTCTACAAAAAATATCTGCTGCTCCGTCCGCAGGAAATTTCCAACAGCCCGGAAGTTGCCCGTCGTATCGGCGTTATCGCTATGAACACCGCTATCGAAGTTGATATCTATGGCAACGTTAACTCCACCCATATTTGCGGCACCAAGTTGATGAACGGTGTTGGCGGTTCCGGCGACTTCGCACGTAACGGCTACCTGACCGTATTCTTCACCAACTCCCTGGCAAAGGGCGGCAAGATCAGTTCCGTAGTTCCGTTCTGCAGCCATATCGACCATGCAACCCTGGACGTTGACGTTATCGTTTCCGAACGCGGCGTTGCCGATCTGCGCGGCCTGACCCCGAAAGAAAAAGCTCCGATCATCATCGATCAGATTGCCAACCCGAAATATCAGCCGTACCTGTATGATTACTTCAAGAGGGCCTGCGAGAAGTGCGGCAACAGCCAGACCCCGCATATCCTGTCCGAAGCATTCGACGTTTACAAATGGTTCGAAGAAACCGGCTCCATGGAAAAACCGGCTGAATAAAAATAATTTTTGCAAAAGCTTGAATTATTGTGTAAAATAGTTTACAATGTATTAGTCGGGTGAGGCTGAGGTCTCGGCCTCACCCCCTAAATCACAATCGTCCAATTGTGATTTTCCGATTGTTGACTCGATCCCTTGCGGATCTTGCCATAAAAACCGTCTCTGACGGAACACTCTCACCGTGATGCGGAACTGTCCAATCCGCGTTGCGAAACCAAATTTATATTTATATTTTTAAGGAGGATTTGAGAATGGCAAATGAAACTCTGAAAGCGGGATTTGATGCGTACATGGCGAAAGCTGATGCTGCCAGCGCTAAATTCCCGGAACGTGCACACCTGGAACCCAATCGTCTGTATACCCCTCTGGATATCGAAGGTTTTGATTATGAAAAAGACCTCGGCTATCCCGGCGAATATCCCTTCACCCGTGGCGTACAGCCGACCATGTATCGCGGCAAATTCTGGACCATGCGTATGTATGCTGGTTTCTCCACTGCTGAAGAATCCAACAAACGGTATCGTTACCTGTTAGCTAACGGTGGCAGCGGCCTGTCCTGCGCATTCGACCTGCCGACCCAGATCGGTTATGATTCCACCGATCCGATGGCTGAAGGCGAAGTTGGTAAAGTAGGCGTAGCTATCGACTCCCTGGCTGATATGGAAATCCTGTTTGACCAGATCGCTCTGGACAAAGTTTCCACCTCCATGACCATCAACGCTCCGGCATCCGTACTGCTGTGCATGTACATTGCTGTTGCCAAGAAACAGGGCGTTCCTTCCGACGCACTGCGCGGCACCATTCAGAATGATATTCTGAAAGAATATGCTGCACGCGGCACCTACATTTTCCCGCCGAAACCGTCCATGCGTCTGATCACCAACATTTTTGAATATTGCGCCAAATACGTTCCGAAATGGAACACCATCTCCATTTCCGGTTACCACATCCGTGAAGCTGGTTCCACCGCTTCCCAGGAAATCGCATTCACCATCGCTGACGGCATCGCTTATGTAGAAGCTGCTATCAAAGCTGGTATGGACGTTGACGCTTTTGCAGGCCGTCTGTCCTTCTTCTGGAATGCTCATAACAACGTATTGGAAGAAGTTGCTAAATTCCGTGCTTCCCGCCGCGTATGGGCTAAAGTTATGAAAGAACGCTTTGGCGCTAAGAAAGCTAAATCCATGATGCTGCGTGTACACACTCAGACTGCTGGTTCCATGCTGACTGCTCAGCAGCCCAACAACAACATCGTTCGTGTTGCTTTACAGACTGCAGCAGCTGTTATGGGTGGCACCCAGTCCCTGCACACCAACTCCAAGGACGAAGCTCTGGCTCTGCCGACCACTGAATCCGTTACCATCGCTCTGCGTACCCAGCAGATCGTTGCGTACGAATCCGGCCTGGCTGATACCATCGACCCGCTGGGCGGTTCCTACTATGTAGAAGCTCTGACCAACAAGATCGAAAAAGAAGCTTGGGATTACATTGAAAAGATTGACGAACTCGGTGGCGCTCCCGAAGCTATCGCTAAAGGCTACATCCAGAAAGAAATCCAGGATTCCGCTTACAAATGGCAGATGGATATCGAAGCTGGCCGTCGCATCATCGTTGGCGTTAACAAATTCACCCAGGAAGAAGAACCTCCGAAAAACCTGCTGCGCGTAGACGGCTCTGTAGGCAAACTGCAGGCTGACAAGATCGCCAAAGTTAAAGCAAAACGCGACAACGCTGCTGTAGCTGCTAAACTGGCTGCTCTGAAAGCTGCTTGCGCTGATGAACATGTAAATCTGGTTCCGCTGATTCTGGAAGCTGTTGAAGCGTATGCAACCGAAGGCGAAATCTGCGGCGTAATGCGTGAAGTATTCGGCGAATACAAAGCTCATACCGCATTATAATTTGAAATTAAAGCAAAAATTAACGGAGGTAATAATATAATGGCTAACATTAAAGTATTAGTTGCAAAACCGGGTCTGGACGGACATGACCGTGGTGCAAAAGTTGTAGCTCGTGCTCTGCGCGACGCTGGTTTTGAAGTAATTTACACTGGCATTCGCCTGACCCCCGAGCAGATCGCTGAAGCTGCTCTGCAGGACGACGTTAACGTAGTAGCTCTGAGCCTGCTGTCCGGCGCTCACAACACCCTGTTCCCGAAAGTAGTTGAACTGCTGAAGGAAAAAGGAATGACCGACGTTCTGGTTATCGGCGGCGGCGTTATTCCTGACGCTGACATCCCCGGCCTGAAGGCTGCCGGCATTGCCGAAGTATTCACTCCCGGCACCCCGACCAGCAAAGTTGTTGAATTCATCAACGCTAACGTAAAGTAATTCCTTCTTAAAACCAAAAGATGCAAGCCGGGAGCTTTTCCCGGTCTTGCATCTTTCATAACTATTATCAACAAGGCGGTGTGATAAAGAGCTATGGACATTGTAGAAGAAATTTTAAAGCATAATCGTCTTGCACTTTCCAAAGGCATAACAGCTGTTGAAAATGAGTATGACAATGCAGTTGATATAATGACCAAGATTTACTCGCACACGGGACATGCCTATGTTATCGGTATTACCGGACCTCCCGGCGCAGGTAAATCCACTTTGACTGATAAGATTGCAAAAGAATTCCGCAGACGCGGTAAGACCGTAGGTATTGTTGCAATTGACCCCACGAGCCCGTATTCCGGCGGCGCTATTTTAGGCGACCGTATCCGTATGATGGATCTGATGATGGATTCCGGAATTTTTATTCGTTCCATGGCAACCCGTGGCAGTCTGGGCGGTCTGTCCCAGAAAGCCGGCGATGCAGTAAAGCTGATGGACGCATTTGGCATGGATATTATTTTGGTTGAAACTGTCGGCGTTGGCCAGTCTGAGGTAGACATTGTCAAGACGGCAGATACGACCATGGTAGTCGTAATTCCCGGTATGGGTGACGACATTCAGGCGATTAAAGCCGGTATTCTCGAAATCGGTGATTTGATTACTATCAATAAAGCTGATCGGGAAGGTGCCGATAAACTGAATATTGAAATGGAAATGATGTTGGAGTTAAACAACGAAAAGAATGCCGGTTGGCGCCCGCCCATTAATCGGACGATTGCCAGCAAGGATCAGGGCGCTGACAAGGTAGTTGACTCTATCCTGGCTCATCAGAAGTTCCTTACTGAGACCGGCAAACTGGCTGATATCCGCAAAGAAAGAATCAAATCCGAAGTAACGGATATGGTCAATGTTCGTGTTAACCGTTACATAGATAAGAATGTGGTTCGTACGACTGAGTTTAATGAGACCATCGAACGTCTCCAGCGCAGGGAAATTGAACCGTATTCCGTGGTTGATACCATCGTTTCTAAGGTACTCAAATAAGAGGTACCTTAAAATAAATAATTTAATTTTTTAGGAGGATGATTCTTATGGCATTTACAGTTTCGAAGATTGATCACATTGGAGTTGCCTGCAAGGATTTAGACATTTCCAAAAAATTCTACACCGATATTCTGGGTTTGGAATGCACCGGTGAAGAAGCGGTTCCGTCTCAGGGCGTAAAAACCGTATTCATTAAATGCGGTCCGAACTTAATCGAGCTCCTGGTAGACATCACCGAAAACAACGATGGCCCGATCGGCAAATACATTGCTAAGAACGGCCAGGGCATTCAGCATGTAGCTCTGCTGGTAGACGATCTGGTAGCAGCCATTGCCGACGTACAGGCAAAAGGCGGCGTTATGATCGACAAAGCTCCTCGCGGCGGTGCTGGCGGAATGGACATTGCTTTCGTACATCCGAAATCTGTTGGCATTCTGTTAGAGCTCTGCACTCCGCACAAAGCTTAATTTAAAAAGATTGATCGGTTTGTAAATTGTTTTGGTTACATTACCTGCCCGTCTAAAATACGGGCAGGGTGTAATATATAAAAATAAGTTCTCCCAATAATTTATGGAGGTGTCAAAACTTGACTACTCAAGAACGAATTGAGAAAATGCTCAAAAAGTCCGAAGTGATTATGGGCGCCGGCGGTCCGAAAGCTGTAGCTAAACAGCATGAAAAAGGAAAAATGACCGCTCGGGAAAGAATTGCAGCTTTGCTGGATGAAGGTTCCTTCGTTGAATTGGATCGCTTTGTTCGCCATCGTTGCAACAACTTCGGCCAGGAGAAGAAAGATCTGCCTGGTGAAGGCGTAACCACTGGTTACGGCACTGTTGATGGACGTCTGGTTTATGTATTTGCACAGGATTTCACCGTTGAAGGCGGTTCCCTGGGTGAAATGCATGCCAACAAGATTGCCAAAGTTCAGAAGCTGGCCCTGAAGATGGGTGCTCCGTGCGTTGGCCTGAACGACTCCGGCGGAGCTCGTATTCAGGAAGCTATCGACGCTCTGGGCGGCTATGGCAAACTGTTCTTCAACAACACCATTTCTTCCGGTGTTATCCCCCAGATTTCTGCTATCATGGGACCGTCCGCAGGCGGCGCTGTTTACAGCCCGGCTCTGACCGACTTCATCTACATGGTAAAAGAAACCTCCAAGATGTTCATCACCGGCCCGCTGGTAGTTAAATCCGTTACCGGTGAAGAAGTAACCCAGGAACAGCTGGGTGGCGCTATGACCCACAACTCCCGTTCCGGTGTTGCTAACTTCGCAGCTGAAGATGACGCTGACTGCATCCAGCAGATCCGTTATCTGTTAAGCTTCCTGCCTTCCAACAACATGGAAACCGCTCCGATCGTTGACACTGGCGACGATCCGAACCGTACTGCAGAAGAGCTGAACAGCATTTGCCCGGACAACAGCAATGCTCCGTACGATATGTACGACGTAATCAAAGCTATTGTTGATAACGGCGAATACTATGAAAACCAGAAATACTGGGCTCAGAACATCATCACCTGCTTCGCTCGTATGGATGGCGAAACCGTAGGTATCATCGCTAACCAGCCGAAAGTTATGGCAGGCTGCCTGGATATCAACGCATCCGACAAATCCTCTCGTTTCATTCGCTTCTGCGACGCATTCAACATTCCTATCCTGAACCTGGTTGACGTACCTGGCTTCCTGCCCGGCACCGTACAGGAATATGGCGGAATCATTCGTCATGGTGCTAAGATGCTGTATGCTTACTCCGAAGCTACTGTTCCGAAGATCACCCTGGTTACCCGTAAAGCTTACGGCGGATCCTATCTGGCAATGTGCTCCCAGGAACTGGGCGCAGACCAGGTTATCGCTTGGCCGACCGCTGAAATCGCTGTTATGGGACCTGCTGGCGCTGCCAACATCATCTTCAAGAAACAGGATCCGGAAACCCAGAAGAAGAGCACTGAAGAATATGTTGAAAAATTTGCTACTCCGTACATTGCAGCTGAACGCGGCATGGTAGATATCATTATCGAACCGAAGAACAGCCGTCCGGCAGTTATCAGCGCCCTGCATATGTTGGAAACCAAACGCGAGAGCCGTCCGGCAAAACGCCATGGCAACATTCCGTTGTAATTCATACAACAGATAATTCTCGACGCTTATTTTAAACATATAAACGAGGTGAAATGAATGGGTCCTGTAACTAATAACCCGTTTCTGATTGCTATCATCAACATGATCGTCGTATTCGGTGTATTGATCGTACTCGGCGTTCTGATGCATGTAATCGAAATGATTGATCCCACAAAGAAGAAAGCAGCTCCTAAAGCTGCCGCTCCTGTAGCTGCTCCGGCTGCTGCTCCTGTAGCTGCTCCGGTTGTTGAAGACAAGAGCGAAGAAATTGCGGCGGTTATTGCTGCTGCAGTTGCTGCTTGCGGCGGCGCCGAAAATGTTGTAGCAGTACGCATTGCTGCTCCGGCTACTTCGTGGGCTGTTGGCGCTCGCGCTGAAGCACAGACGGTACAACCGTTTTGCTAATTAAAAAATTAAACTAGGGTAATATTATACCTAAATTAAAATTTCAAGGGAGGATTTATATCCATGAAAGCTTATACTATCACCGTTAACGGTACTGCATATGAAGTAGAAGTTGAAGAAAAGGGTGGCGCTGTTGCTGCTGCTCCGCGTGCTGCTGCTCCGGCTCCGCGTGCTGCTGCTCCGGCTCCGAAGGCTGCTCCGGCTCCGGCTCCGGCTGCTAAACCGGTTGCTGCTGGTGCTGCTACCGTTACCGCTCCGATGCCTGGTAAAGTTCTGGAAGTTAAATGCAAAGCTGGCGATGCTGTTAAATCCGGCCAGGTTCTGCTGATTCTGGAAGCTATGAAAATGCAGAACGAAATCATGGCTCCGGCTGACGGCACCATCGCTGACGTTCGCGTTTCCGCAGGCTCTACTGTTAACACCGGCGACGTAATGATCGTTATGTAATTTGATTTGATGTAAGTTGTTTATCGTCAGTTCCAGGGGTGGTTCCCGCAAGGGAACCACCCGGGATTGACGTAAAAGGATAATAGTCTCATTATCCTTTGTTGAACATTAAAAACTTAAACTGAGTGGAGGACTATATATGGAAGCTCTGATTGTATCTCTCCAGTCCGTATGGAACGACTCCGGTTTCGAGGGGTTGACCAGCGGTAACGTAATCATGCTCCTTGTAGGCTTAATTTTGCTCTACATGGCTATCGGCAAAGGTTTCGAACCTCTGCTGCTGTCCAACATCGCCTTCGGCTGCCTGTTGGGCAATATTCCTAAGACCGGCTTCTTTGATGAACCCG
>NZ_CADBFF010000019.1:419-59699 GCF_902793885.1 uncultured Succiniclasticum sp. | reverse complement strand
TGCGGATGTTTTAGATAAAATTAGCAGAATAATAGCTTATAAAAAGAAAGAGCTTGTTAAATCAGATGACCTTATCAAAGCCCGATTTGTCGAGATGTTTGGGGATTTGAGAGTCAATCCATTTGGATTTAAAAAGAAGAAGCTCAAGGATACCTGTATTGTAATAACTGGAAACACACCATCTAGATCTGTCCCGGAATATTATGGAGATTATATGGAATGGATTAAAACCGATAACATTGTAACGGGCTTTCTAAATCCTACAAAATCAGTTGAGTACTTATCTGAAGCAGGAGTAAATGTTGGTAGGACGGTAGAAAAAGATTCCATATTAATGGCTTGTATCGCTGGCAGTGTTACAAGTATTGGAAGGGTTTGCATTACAGATAGAAAAGTAGCATTTAATCAACAAATTAATGCTGTGATTCCTAAAGAATATGACGTTCTCTTCTTATATGTGATGCTCCAAATGTCAAAAGATTATCTTACCGAGGAAATTAACATGGCTTTGAAGGGCATTTTGTCCAAATCAAAACTGGAAGAAAAAGAGTTTATTCGACAAATCAAAATTTAGTAAAATAGCATAAATTACGGTTAGCAATATTTATAACAGTGGAGGTATTCGTAATGACGACCGACCAATTAAACTATAAACTGAACGAAGCTGCGAATGAAAAGTCTTTAACAAACTGCGCTGTGTTATGCCGCAGTTTGTTAATTGATGCCATTGAATATATTTATGCTAAAAGTGAAGCCGAAAAGCCTGAACATGCTTCTTTGTTGGAACTGTTAGACAGTCCGGTAGTTATTGCTTACATCAATGATACTGACATTATTAATTCCATGCATTATGTCCGCATACTGGGCATGAACGCCAAACATGGAAAGAATATCAAAAAAAGGGAAGCAAAACTCGCGCTGGACAATATTACGTATTTAATTGGTTTGATTAATGCAAAAGCAAACGGAACCGATTCAAGCTACCAGAAACCACCATATATGAGTGAAGCTGCAACAAGAAAGTTGTATGTTGATTTGTATCTTGGTGAAGCAGGATGGGATGTACTGGAAACCGAAAATCTGGCAATGCCCGGGATGGCAGGAATCGAAATAGAAGTCCAGGGGATGCCAAATTCTAATGGGATAGGTTACTGCGACTATGTTTTGTATGGGAAAGATGCGAAACCTTTAGCAATTGTAGAAGTAAAGAAAACCTCTGTTGCTCCGGAAAAAGGACGGCATCAGGTGGATCTATATGCTGAGTGCATGGAAAAGGTTTATGGATATAAACCCGTAATGTATTACACAAACGGCTATACAACCCGCATTATTGACGGAAGATATCCTGACCGTGACGTGTATGCTTTCCATTCCCTTGAAGAATTGGAGTTGATGATTCAACGAAGGCAGCTGGACCACATTGTCGATGTGACGGTAAACGAGGAAATTACGGGACGCCCATATCAGAGAACTGCTATTGCCAGTATCTGCGAATGGTTAAACGCAAAGCATCGCAGAGGATTATTGGTTATGGCTACGGGAACAGGAAAAACAAGGGTTGCAGTATCCTTGGTTGATGTTTTAACCAGAAATAACTGGATAAAAACAGTATTGTTCCTGGCTGACAGAACCTCATTGGTGAATCAGGCCAAACGAAGCTTTGCCGAACTGCTGCCCAATATGAGCGTATGTGAACTGTCTGCCGGTGGAGAAAAGGATTATAACGCAAGGCTGATGTTCTGTACATATCAATCTATGATTAATTATATTGATGCAGAAGATAAGGTCTTTACTACAGGTCGCTTTGATTTAATTATCACAGATGAAGCCCACAGAAGTATTTTTAATAAATACGGTACCATATTTAATTACTTTGACAGCTATCTCGTTGGATTAACAGCAACACCTAAGAATGAAGTAGATGCCAACACGTACCGAATTTTTGGCTGTGAAGCCGGAATTCCGAATTTTGATTACCCGTTAAAGGAAGCTATCAAAGAAAAATATCTAGTAGGATATCAGGCTATCAGTAGAACTTCAAAACTGATTAACGAAGGCATTGACTATAAAACTTTGACAGAAGATGAAAAGAAACAGTTAGAAGAGTATTTGAAGGGTGTTGCTCCAACACCTGACTTTAAAATCCCCGGGAAT
This sequence comes from uncultured Succiniclasticum sp., assembly GCF_902793885.1. NCBI lineage: Bacteria > Bacillati > Bacillota > Negativicutes > Acidaminococcales > Acidaminococcaceae > Succiniclasticum > uncultured Succiniclasticum sp. Next base: position 57,545 of record NZ_CADBFF010000019.1, on the reverse strand, counting down.
CAGTTGTTCACCATCCTTTACAACAAAAAGACCTGTAATATGGTGCTTGAAGAGTTGATGCAAAATGGCCTGCGTGTAGATGGTGGTGAGACAATGGGAAAAACCATTATCTTCGCGTATAATCATAAACATGCTCAGATGCTGGTGGATTGCTTCCATGAATTATATCCGGATTATCCTGCAAATACTTGTCAGTTGGTTGACTATTCGGTAACATATGCGGACGACCTTGTCCTCAAATTCAAAGAAGACCCTACGTTCCGTATTGCAATATCGGTTGATATGTTAGATACGGGTATTGATGTGCCGGAAGTTCTGAATCTGGTATTCTTTAAAAAGGTTCGTTCCAAGATCAAGTTTATGCAGATGATAGGCAGAGGAACAAGGCTTTGTGAGAATGTATTCGGCCCGGGGAAAAATAAAAAAGAGTTCATGATATTTGATTATTGTGGGAACTTTGAGTATTTCAAATATCATCCGAATGGTAAAGAGGGAAGGGAGATACTGACCCTTTCACAGAGACTGTTCCAAATCCGTTTGGATATGCTGTATGAACTACAAAGAGCAGAATATCAGGAAGATACTTGGTTTAACGCCTACTACAATCAGATTAAGACTGAGTTGCATAATGCTGTAGTGGTAATAAAATCCCATTCTAACCGTATCCAGGTACGCATGGCGATGCAGTATGTTGATAAGTATTATAATTTGGATACATGGCAGTCTCTTTCTCCGGTTATGGTTCAGGAGGCAAAGCTGCATCTGTCACCGTTGCTTGACAGTGGTGTGAATGGAGATTATTCAGCAGTATCGTTTGATGTACGTGTGTATTATATTGAGCATGCATTACTGTCGACAAACTCCGTAGCTGCTGTGGGCGACCATGTAAAGAATATCAGGCTTGTAGCACAGTATCTGCTGAATGAAAAGGCGTCTATTCCGCAAGTGCTGGCCAAAACAGAAGATTTAAAGAGAATTATTGATAAAGAATTCTGGAAGGTTGTGACAATACCTGAACTGGAAAGGTTAAGAGCCTCGTTAAGGGATCTGATGCAGTTCTTAAAAGGCGAAGGCATTGGAAGGTTTGATATAGATATAACAGATGAAATAACATTATCGCCGGATCAGCCGGAAGGCACTGTTTTTGATATCAGAACCTATAAGGAAAAAGTCATTGACTATCTGATGGAAAACAGTGACAGTGAAGTGATACGTAAAATCCATAATCTTGAACCAATAAACGACGATGATTTTCAGGAGTTGGAAAGAATACTGTGGCATGAACTTGGAACAAAGGTGGATTACGATAATACAACACAGATAGGTAATTTGGCTGTGTTTGTCAGAAGCTTAATTGGATTAAGCCAAGAAGCTGTCAATGAGAAGTTTGGTCAGTATTTGGCAGGTAATATGCTCAATTCCAAGCAACAGGAATTTGTTAAAACCATCATCAATTATGTGCGTGTGAATGGTGATGTGGAGCTGTCAGACCTTGTGAATAACGAACCGTTTAGAAATTATGACTTGCATGGTTTGTTTGGTACCAATTTACCCAAAGTAGTATCTATCGTGAGTCTGCTTCATGACGCAGTTACTGCACAAGTCTAGAATGTTAGCAAAGTTATTTATATGATTGAAACCATGAGGCTTTTTCATTTTTTTGTGAAGGTTAAAAAAGATAAACTCTAATGTCGTTTTACTATTAGAGTTCAAGTGTTGTTATTCAAAAAATATTCATAAAAATAACAATGGCTTTTTACAATCAGTGTAGAATCGTACGCTTCAAGTAAGTATTTCGTCACAAGGTTCTAAACTATAAGAATATCAGCAGTTTATACGAAGATTATATACGCAAACTTGTCAAGTCCATCGGTGTGGCAGTGTTGTAAGATTGGAGGGAGAGATACGTGACTTGGGAAATGGATTTGAAGATTATACAGGAAGATGCGGAAAAGAAGGGCGAAAAGCGTGGAGAAAAGAAAGGCCGTTTAGCCGGAAAAAAGGAAAAAGCGATTGAAATTGCCAAATCCCTGAAAGAAAAGGGTAAATTGTCTGACTCCGAAATTGCCGAGGTGACGGCTCTTCCTTTGCGTGAAGTTGCAGCGCTGTGACTTGTTGAAAAGATTAATGGTTAGTTTCAAATAATAATAAAAGACTGGGCATTGTTTCCACTGCGGTCTGTCTGAAATGGCAGGCCGCGGTTTTTACCTTTCCCTTTTCAGGTAGCTAACTATCCCATATTGTGGTATAATAATTAGGTATGTAGTGGTCTGGTCTGGGGACCGGGGTTAGGGTCCCGGGCCGGGGTTGGTTTGTTTTGGTTTGCGTTAGTTCAAGTACCCTTACGGAGAGAAAAAGAATGCTCGATAACTGGAAAAGAGATGGGGTTTCCCTGCGCACGATCCATAAATGGCTGATCGTGTCGGCTGTCATTCTGACCTGTTTTATGATTTATTCCACGTACCGGCTCGCCGGCAGTTTTATGCATGTGAAGCAGGCGTCGGAAAAAAATATTGAGTTGGAAACTGCGGTTCACCGTCTCATGGACGCTTCGGATTACCTTACGGAGAAGGTGCAGCGCTTTACGGTAACCGGGGACCGCATCTTCATGGAGCATTATTTTATTGAGGCTTTTGCCTCCAAGCGGCGGGAGGAAGCCATTGCCAAACTGGAGCTGGATGCCAATGCCACGGCGGCCCTGGAGCATTTGCGGGAGGCAATGCACTATTCGGTGAAGCTGATGGACCGGGAGTATTATGCCATGCGCCTGGTGATTGAGGCCCAGGGGATCAAAGAGTATCCGGACGTGCTGAAAAAGGTTACGCTGCGCACCGGGGATGCGGCCCTTTCGCCCCAGGATAAAATGCGGCTCGCTACGGAGATGGTGCTGGATGCGGAATATTATGAACAGAAAAACAAGATTCGCGCAGGGATCCAGAAGAGTATCGACGCGGTGGAAAAGCTGACCCACAACACGGAAACCAACGCGATGGATACCTTTCAGCTGGATATGAATTTTGGGCGGGGGGTCATCCTGCTTCAGATTCTGGTCATCTTTTTTGTGGTCTGGCTTACGTCGCATCTTGGCATCAATCCGATTCTGCGGGCTGTGGACCGGATCAAGGAGGACTGTCCGATCCCGGAAGTGGGCGCCAATGAGTTCCGGTATCTGGCCCAGGCCTATAACAAGATGTATTCGGTGTATAAGAGCAGCATCGAGCATTTGAATTTCAAGGCGTCCCACGATGAACTGACCGGCGCGTATAACCGGGCCGGGTATGAACTCCTTCTTTCCGGTGTGGATTTGAAATCCACCTACATGATTCTGTTTGACGTGGATCATTTCAAATCGGTCAACGATACCTGCGGACACGAGACCGGGGACAAGGTGCTGCGGAAACTGGTCAGCGTGCTGAAACGGAATTTCCGTTCCGACGACTATGTCTGCCGGATCGGCGGGGATGAGTTCGTGGTGTTTATGGGGCATGCCAGCGAAATGCAGCAGCACCTGATTAAGGCGAAGATTGAAAATATCAACGAGGAGCTGGGGAATCCGGAGGACGGGCTGCCGCCCTTTTCGGTCAGCGTCGGCATTGCCCACGGTTTGCAGGTAAAGGACGAAGCCGGGCTGTTTGAAAAATGTGATTTGGCCCTGTATGAGTCCAAAAACCGCGGCCGGCATACCTATACGTTTTATTCGGAATGATCCCGTCGGGGTACGGTTTTACAAAAGCAGGCAAAGTAGCTTGCAGGGTTTTATGAGTTTTTAAGAAAAGGAGATGTAATCATGAGCTTGTTGGAAACCTTATTAACATCAATGACTTCTTCCTCTTCCCTGGATTCCATGTCCCGGAGGACCGGCGGCAGCAATGATCAGATGGCGGCCCTCATTACGGCGGCGCTGCCCATCTTGCTGCGGGCCATGACTGCCAATGCTTCCACCCAGTCCGGCGCGGCGTCCCTGAATGAAGCTTTGGGACAGCATACCGGGACGGGTTCGGTGGCTGAACAGTTTGCCACGGCGGATATGGACGACGGCGCCAAGATTTTACAGCATATTCTGGGAAGAAATTCTTCTTCGGTGATGAACGGGCTGTCCAGCCAGAGCGGCCTGAGCAACGATCAGGTGGGCTCGGCGCTGAGCGCCCTGGCTCCCGTATTGCTCAGCAGTTTGTCTGCTGCGTCCAATCAGGCGCCGGTGCAGCGGCAGAGACCGGCCATTGACCTGAGCGACGGCATTGACGCTTCGGATATCATGGGCTTTATGCAGATGATGTCTTCCGCCCAGGGGGGAGCGCAGCGTCGTCCGCAAAACCAGGCGTCTTTTGACGGAAGCGATTTGCTGGGGCTTCTGTCTATGTTGAAATAACCGGAACGGATCTGTCGGTGGCTACAGCGTGATTTCTATCCTGTAGCCGCCCTCTTTTTTCATGTTGAAATGGTGCGGAAGTATGATGGACTGTAAGTTGTGGAAACAGGAGTCGGGATGGCGGCGCGCAACAGGTCAGGGTTTTGGAAAAAAGTAAAATGGTTTTTTCTTCGGGCGGTGTTGGTGGTTGTCCTGGTGCTTTTCGGGCTGGAGTTTGTCAATCTGCAGCAACGGGAGGCGAAGCCGGTTGAGGGCGGGGGACGTGCGGCCCAGGGGGCGCCCTTTGTTACGCTGGATAACCTGCCGGAGTATTCGGGCCGTTCCTTTGTGGTCCTGTATGGGAACAAGCCGCAGTTTTCCGAAGAATTCAAGGCAAAGGAAAATCCGTATTATTCGTTTACGCCCCTGGATGCACTGGGGCGCTGCGGGCCGGCGTACGGAAAACTGGGGCCGGAGTTCCTTCCCACGAAGCCCAGGGGGCCCATCGGGATGGTAAAGCCTACGGGCTGGCAGTTCAGCAAGTACAATGAGATTGATAAAAAGTATTTATACAATCGTTGTCATCTGCTGGCATTCCAGCTGACGGGAGAGAATGCCAATAAACGGAATCTGATTACGGGGACGCGGCATTTTAACGTGGTGGGGATGCTTCCCTTTGAAAACCGCGTGGCCAATTATATCCGGCAGACCCGTAAGCATGTGTTTTACCGGGTGACGCCTGTGTTTTACGGGCGCGAACTGGTGGCCCGGGGCGTGACGATGGAAGCGCTGTCTGCCGATGACGGGGGCAGGGCGCTCCATTTCCATGTGTTTGTGTATAATGTGCAGCCGGGCATCGCGATCAATTATGCCGATGGCGCCAATCACCGGCAATGAGGTTTTCTATGAAATATGTACTGGTAGCGATCAATCTGCCTGTTAAAAATCTGTTCAGGCAGTTTATATATGGCCTTCCGGACAGTATGGGGCAGGCCGGGGAAGGATGGCGCGTAGTCGTTCCCTTCGGCCCCCAGAAGGTGGAAGGTTTTATCGTGCGGGATTTTGACCGGGAAGAAGCCCTGGCGTTATTGCAGAAGGAGAATCCCGGTTTTTCCATTGATAAGATGAAAGAGGTTACGGCGGTGCTGGGAACCCGTCCCTGGTTTTCGGAAGAGATGATGGGGACGGCAAAGTGGCTGGCCGGATATTATATGTGTTCCTTGGCGGAAGCTATGCGGCTGTTTATCCCCGGGAAGACGAGCATCCGGCGTAAGCCTGTCTATCAGGAGGGCAGGCTGATCGCCTATGAGATAGAAGAGCGGCTGAAGGCCCGGACGGTGGTGGCCTATACCATTACAGAAATGGGAAAGGCGGCGCTGGCGGAAGGAAGCCGCCGGGCGAAAGCGCAGATGCAGGCGCTGGAAGTTCTGCTTCATGCAACGGAGCCGCTGGACCGGAAAGAGGCGGAGGCGCAGCACATCAGCGGGGCTGTGTTACAGACGCTGGCCGAAAAGGGCTGGGCGCTGCGGACGGAAAAGCGGTTGCTGCGTAACAGTTATGACCGTCAGGCAGAGCGTAAGGAAACGTTGCAGCTGACGGAGGAACAGGCCCAGGCGGTGGCGGCGATTAAGGCGTCGCTGGATTATTTTCCGACGGGGAAGCCGGCGGAAAAGGATGAACCCGGCGCGGCTGCGTTTAGTGGAGATGCCGGTAAACAGAAGACAGAGACGAATTGCGAAAAAACAAGACCCCAGGAATTTTTGTTACAGGGGATTACCGGCAGCGGTAAGACCGAGGTGTATCTGCGGGCTGCCGACCATGCTTTGCGGCAGGGAAAGCAGGTGCTGGTGCTGGTACCGGAAATTGCGCTGACGGCGCAGATCGTGCAGCGGTTTCAGGCCTGGTTCGGTCAGGAAGTGGCCGTGGCCCACAGCAAGTTGTCGCAAAATGAACGGGGCGACGTCTGGTACAAGATGCGCACCGGGGAAGCCAATGTGTTGATCGGGGTGCGCAGCGCGGTCTTCGCTCCGTTTAAGAATCTGGGTCTCGTAATGGTAGACGAAGAACAGGAGACCAGTTATAAACAGGAGGAACGTCCTGCGTACCACGCCAGGGAAGTGGCGCGTTACCGGTGTAAGAACAGCGGGGCGGTGTTGGTCCTGGGCAGCGCCACGCCTTCCCTGGAATCCTATTTCCGCGCGGTTTCGGGAAGGATCGGTCATTTGCAACTGAAACGCCGTCCGGGCAGTTCCTTTTTGCCTGCTGTGGACGTGGTAGATATGCGGGAAGAGCTGGCGCAGAAAAATTATTCCGTCATTTCCCGGAAGCTGCGCCGGGAGCTCATTGCGACGGTACACGCAGACCAGCAGGCTATTGTGCTGCTGAACCGTCGGGGCTATTCCACCTTTGTCATGTGCAGGGACTGCGGGGAAACGCTGACCTGTCCGCACTGTGCGGTCAGTCTGGTGTTTCATGCGGATGAACAGGCTATGCGGTGTCATTATTGCGGGAATACGTATCCGATTCCGGAAACCTGCCCCCATTGTGGCAGCCGGCGGATCAAATTCTTCGGCAGCGGTACCCAGAAAGCGGAACAGGAGATCGGCCAGATGCCCGGCATTCAGGTATTGCGTATGGATCAGGACAGCACGGCCACTAAAATGGCCCATGAGGAGATCATCCGGCGTTTTTCCCGAAAGGAAGCCAATGTGCTGCTGGGCACCCAGATGGTGGCCAAGGGTCATGATATTCCGGACGTGACCCTGGTTGGCATACTGGCAGCGGACAGTACGTTGAACATGCCGGATTTCCGCGCGTCCGAACGGGGCTTCTCCCTGCTGACCCAGGCGGCCGGCCGGGCCGGGCGGGGCGATAAACCGGGCCGCGTGGTGCTGCAGACCTATGATCCGGAAAATGAGATCATTACCCTGGCGGCCAAACAGGATTACGAAACCTTTGCCGGACACGAGCTGGCTATGAGAAAGGAATTGCTCTATCCTCCGTACGGTGAGATTTTAAAAGTAACGGTAGTGGATAAAGAAGAGAAGAAAGCCTGGGAACTGGCCGATGAAATGGCGCAGTTTTTGCGGGGCCGGTATGCGGCGGAGCACTGGGAACGTACGGAGATCATGGGCCCCTTTCCCTCCGGCGTGGCAAAGGTCAGGGACTTGTACCGGATCAATATCGTGGTGAAGTCCCAGGCGATGGAACAGGTGAAAGCGTGTCTGCTTGCCAGCAGATACAGGACGGTAAAAAATGTGTTTTTCGATGTGGATCCGATTATGGCAATATAGGTAACTTTAAAAATACGGAGTTATGTGTTATAATATAATGTAATTTTATTTTTTATTGAATTCAGATTTAATTTGGAGGCAACATGGCGGTCCTGGAAATCAGAAGGGCGGGAGACCCGGTTCTCAAAAAAGTCAGCGAACCGGTGAAGCGCATAGATAAAAAAGTGAAACGTATTTTGAAAGATATGGCGGATACGCTGTACAAATCCGGTAACGGAATCGGGCTGGCGGCGCCCCAGGTGGGTATTCTGCAGCGCATTGTGGTCATTGACCTGCAGGACGGAAACGGGCTGCTGGAGCTGATCAATCCGGTCATTACGAAAAAAGAGGGTTCCCGGATCGCTGGGGAAGGCTGTCTTTCGGTCCCCAATTTTGAAGGCGAAGTGGAACGGGCGGAATATGTGGAATGTGAATATACCGATCCCCACGGCAAGAAGCAGTTCCTTGCCACCGACGGGCTGCTGGCAATCTGTCTGCAGCATGAGACGGACCATCTGGATGGCATTCTGTTTACGGACAAGGCCGTGACCATTACCCTGAAAGCGCCGGAGGATTGAACGATGTGGAATGTGGTGTTCATGGGCACGCCGGATTTTGCGGTGGGGTCCCTGAAAGCATTGTTGGAAGCGGGACAATATCATATACAGGCTGTGGTGACCCAGCCGGACCGTCCGAAAGGCAGGGGACAGAAGATGGTGGAAACACCGGTGAAGACCTTTGCGCTGCAGCACGGCCTGCCGGTATTCCAGCCGCTGAAGGTAAAAGAAGCGGAATTTGTGCAGCAGTTAAAAGCCTGGCAGCCTGATTTTATTGTGGTGGCCGCTTTCGGCCAGTTCCTGACACAGGAAATTTTGGATATTCCCACCTATGGCTGTATCAACGTGCATGCGTCTTTGCTGCCTAAATACCGCGGCGCCGCGCCGATCCAGTACGCGATTATCAAAGGGGAAAAAGAATCCGGCGTGACGATCATGCGGATGGAAAAGGGTATGGACACAGGAGCTATGTACAGCCGGGTGGTTGTGCCCATTGACGCGGAAATGAATTTTGCCCGGCTCCATGACGAGCTGATGGAAAAAGGCGCGGCACTTTTGACGGATACGCTTCCCCGGATTGCGGAAGGGCTGCAGCCTGAAATACAGAAGGAAAGCGAAGCAACCTTTGCGACGCTGCTTACGAAAGAAATGGCGAAAATTGACTGGAACCGTCCGGCGCAGGAAGTGCATGACCGAGTACGGGGCTTTGACCCGGTGCCGGGCGCATTTACGTATTTGCCTGATGGGAAACTGTTGAAGATATGGGAGACCCGTGTGACCGGAAACAGGACGGAAGCGCTTCCGGGGACTGTGGTTTCCGTGACGAAAAAAGATTTTTCCGTGGCTTGCCGGGATGGGGAGCTGCGGATACTGACCGTACAGCCGGAATCAAAAAAACGCATGCCTGCAGCCGTATTTCTGAACGGCCGCGGCGTGACGGCCGGCGATCGGTTTGACAGTAAGGAGTAAGATGTTTTATGGTTTCTGCAGTGGAAATGGCGGTTAACCCCAAAAAAAGAGTGTTCCTTGCACTGGTGCTGTTCAGCGCCATCATGACGGCTGTCCTCCTGTTTTTTGCCTGGAAGGTAACCTATCTGGGCTTTGAGGCGATCAGCCAGTTTTTGCCGGCGGCCTTTGGCTTCCTGGTATTCGGGGCGATCTTCTTCCTGTTTGCCGGGGAACTGGCGATTGTGCTGGCGATTATGGGTATGCCGCTGCCGAAAATTTTATATTTCTGGTCCTGGAAAGCGATCAATTTTCTGTTTCCCTTTGCGGTGGGCCTGGGACGTATTCTGAACATTCCCAGGGAAAAGGTGGAACAGAGTTTTGTGGCGGTGAATAATGCGCTGGTGAAGCAGCATCATATCAAGGTCCCTTCGGACCGGCTGCTGATCCTGACTCCTCACTGTCTCCAGTTGGATACCTGTCCTCGGAAGATCACCCGGAACATCGAAAACTGTCAGCAGTGCGGCGGTTGCTGTGTGGGCGGTCTGCTGGGGCTGTGTCATAAATATCATATGCATTTCGTGGTGGCCACCGGTGGGACGCTGGCCCGGCAGATGGTAGCCAAGGCGGATCCCAAGGCAATCATTGCCGTGGCCTGTGAGCGGGATCTGACCAGCGGTATCCAGGATGTTTTTCCCATACCGGTCATTGCGATTTTTAATGAGCGTCCCTTTGGTCCCTGCTTTAATACAAGGGTCAGTATTGCGAAAGTGGAAGAAGCAATTCGTATGTTAAGTGAGGATATACCGGAAGATGCCAGTGCGTAAAGACAGACACGGAATGCCGGATAGCCTGAAACGTCCTGTGAACGGCAGGGAAGCCGCGTTGCAGGCTTTGCTGCAGATTTGGCAGGAAGGAGCCTATACTGCGATCGCGCTGAACCGCACGTTGCGCAGGGGCGGCCTGGAAGAACCGGACCGGCGTTTTGCCACAGAGCTGGTCAACGGCGCTGTCAAGGCGAAAGGCACCCTGGACTTTGTGCTTGGCCGGATGACAGACCGTCCTGTCCGGAAACTGGAACCGGTGATCTACTGTATTCTGCATCTGGGTTTATACCAGATTTTTTATATGGACCGGATTCCGGACTCCGCTGCCTGTAATGAAAGTGTGAATCTGGCTAAAAAGTTCAGTCATAAAGGCACGGATAAATTTGTCAACGGGGTGCTGCGGGGTACGCTCCGGCAGAAAGAACTGCTGTGGGAGAAAATCCGGAACGATATGCCGTTGCGCGTCTGTCACCCCCGCTGGTTGGTAGAGCGCTGGCGCATACAGTTTGGCGACGAAGAGGCAACCGCGTTGTGCAGCTGGGATAATGAACCGGCCCGTCTGAGTCTGCGGGTGAATTCATGTATGACGACCCGTGACGCCTTTTTGCAGGATTTGCGGGAAATGGGCTGCGAAGCGGAGGTGTCCCTCTGGTGTCCCGACGGGATCGTGATGACAAGATTGCCGGGCCTGCAGATGTTGCTGGAAACATTTCCCCACAGTTTTTATGTGCAGGATGAAAGTTCCATGCTGCCGGCTATGGCCTTAGCGCCGCAACTGGGGGAACGGGTGTTGGACCTGTGCGCCGCCCCGGGCGGTAAAACCACCCATATCGCTGCGCTGATGGAAAATACCGGCAGGGTGACGGCCTGTGACATCTACCCCCATAAACTGAAACTGATTGCAGAAAATGCGGCCAGGCTGAAGCTGGAAAATATAAAAACGGAATTGCAGGACGGCTGCGTGTTCCGGGAAGAGTGGGAAGCCGCCTTTGACCGGGTGCTGGTGGATGCGCCCTGCTCCGGCCTGGGCGTGCTGCGACGCAGGGCGGAAGCGCGCTGGACAAAAACAGAAACCGGGCTGCGGGAATTTCCGGCGCTGCAGCAGAAAATTCTGGACAACGCAAGCCGTTATGTAAAACCCGGCGGCGTTCTGGTATACAGCACGTGTACGATCGAAGACCGGGAAAACCGGATTTTGATAGAAACATTTTTGCAGAATCACCGGGAGTGGAAGCAAACCGGTTTCGCCCATCCCCGCACGAAAAAGACTGTAAAAGAACTGCAACTGTATCCGCAGCGGGATGGCGTGGACGGATTTTATCTGACAGTATTGCAGAAAGATAAATAACGTTTCCTTAAAAACAGTAGCAGAATTTAATTTATATAGAGTTTTACTTTTATAATGTTGGATAGCAACAATTGGTTTTAGATAGACAGAGATATGAAGACTGAAATTTTCGGAATGTCCTTGCCGCAATTGCAGACGGCGCTGGCTGAGTTGGGAATGAAAAAATTCCGGGCAAAGCAGATTTACGACTGGCTGTATCAGAAATGTGTGTTTGATTTTGCGCAGATGAGCAATCTGGGCAAAGCGGAGCGCCAGTTGCTGCAGGAAACGTTTTCGGTATTGCCTGCGGAGATACAGGTGGTCCGTAAATTAGATTCCGCGGACGGGCTGACACAGAAGATTTTACTGGAACTGCCCGACGGCAATGCCATTGAAACGGTACTGATGCATCATGATTACGGGTACAGCGTCTGTGTTTCCAGTCAGGTTGGCTGCGATATGCACTGCGCGTTTTGTGCCAGCGGCCTGCATGGCGCGGTGAGAAATCTGACGGTCGCCGAGATTGCGGCCCAGGTGTATCTCTTCGATGCCCGGCTTGCTGCCGCGGGAGAAAGGGTGAGCCGTGTGGTGGTCATGGGAAGCGGCGAGCCCATGCTGAATTTTGACGCGGTGTTCGAGGCCCTGCAGTTTTTGCATCAGCCGGATGTTGCCAATATCGGGTACCGCAACATGACGGTTTCCACCTGCGGTATTATTCCCGGCATCCAAAAGATGCAGAAGCTGGAACTGCCGATTAATCTGGCCATATCGCTCCACGCAGTCAGAACTGAGCTGCGTTCGGAACTGATGCCGGTCAATCAGGGTTTTCCGTTTCCGGATGTGATTGCCGCAGCGGAAGAATATGCGGTCAGCAGCGGAAGACAGGTTACGTATGAGTATATTTTACTGGCAGATATCAATGACAGCGACAGGGATGCGGAGTTGCTGGCGGAGTATTTGCGTTATAAGCAGGCCGGCGTAAATCTCATTCCGGCCAATCCGGTTCCGGAAAAAGGGTTTTTCCGGCCCAAGATGCAACGGATTGAACGGTTCGTATCGATTTTGCGGCGGCATCGCATCCATGCTACGGTCCGTAAAGAGATGGGCAAGGATATCAATGCGGCCTGCGGGCAGCTGCGTGCCGCGTTTGCCGGAGAAAAAGCACAGGGAACACGTTCCTGAACTGCACAGGTTTGCAGCTGTGCTATCATGTACTGACAGGAGGGATTGTTGTGTCAGTAGCGGCTCGGACCCATAAGGGAAGGGTCAGAATAAATAATGAAGACAGTTTGCTGCTGGAGCGTCCGTTCTTATTTGCGATTGCAGACGGAATGGGCGGCTATAATGCAGGCGAGGTGGCCAGCAAGCTGGCTTTGGAAAAGTTAAAAGCGGAAAAAGATGACCTGTACGGGAAAAACGGTTTCGCGCTGGTGTCCAAGTTATATCAGATCATGCGGGACGTGAACGTGGAAGTGTATAAGAAAGCCCAGTCTGAATATACCTTAGAGGGAATGGGCACGACCCTTTCCGGCATTTATTTCAACGGAAAAGGAAAGGGATATGTTTTCAATGTGGGAGACAGCAGGGTCTACCTGTTGCGGCAGAAACAGCTGAAACAGATCACCCGGGACCATTCCCTGGTGGCGGAGATGGTTGAGAATGGAGAGCTGACACAGGAAGAAGCCTTCAACCATCCGCAGAAAAACATGCTGACCCGGGGGATCGGCGTCAATAAGAATGTGGACGGCGATGTGTTCGTCATAGATATCTACACGGACGATACCATCCTGCTTTGCAGCGACGGGCTGACAGATATGCTGCATGATAATGAGATTGCGGAGTATCTGCAGAAAGAAGATACGGAAGATGCCGCCGACGCGCTGCTCAGTGCGTCTCTGGAAAAAGGCGGCAGGGACAATATATCGTTTATTATACTGAAACTGGATCGAAAAGAGGTGGAACACGATGGTCGGTGAAATTTTGAACGGACGTTATGAAATTTTAAAATCCGTTGGATTTGGCGGCATGGCGGAAGTGTATCTGGCCAAAGATGTTCTCCTGGACCGGAAAATCGCCATCAAGGTACTGCGTAAAAAATTCCTGGACAGCAAAACCCAGCTGGAACAGTTTAAGCGGGAGGCCCGTTCGGCGGCCCGCCTGATCCATCCGTCCATTGTTACGATTTATGATGTCTGCGACGAAGGGGATATCAGCTATATTCTGATGGAATATGTGGAAGGGGTCAGCCTGAAATCCTTTGAGGAACAGAACGGACGTATGGACCCTGCGCTGGCCGTTGCGCTGACGGCGCAGCTGGCTTCGGCGCTGGCTCATGCTCACAAGCACAACATTATCCATTGCGATATTAAACCCCAGAATATCGTGCTGACGGAAGCCATGGTACCGAAGATCGTTGATTTTGGGATTTCCCGCATTGTTTCCAACGAGACCATGGCGTTTACGGCTTCTGTGGTGGGCTCCGTGCACTATTTTTCGCCGGAACAGGCCCAGGGACTGGCGGTGACGGCTCAGTCGGATATTTATTCTCTGGGCATCGTCTTTTATGAAATGCTGACAGGGGTCGTTCCCTTTGACGGCAATAATGCGGTGTCTGTGGCCCGCAAACAGGTGGAAGAGCAGGCGCCTCCCTTAAAAGCGTATTGGCCGGATGCTCCGGATGAGCTGCAGAAGATTATTGATAAAGCGCTGGCCAAAGACACAAAAGACCGTTATGCTACCGCTGAGGAAATGAAAAACGATCTGATGGAAGTCAAAAACCGGCTTTATCCCAGCAAAAATAATGATATCATGTTGGGGCAGACCATACCGCTGAAAGCCATTGTGTCCAATGCTGCGGTTAAAGGAGCTGTGGCCGCTAATGCAACGGCCCAGGCAAAAGCAAAAGAGGAACGGGATAAATTTGCGACGATGGTCATGAACCCGGACTTCCTCACGAAAAAAATAGATGGCAGGACAACGGAGCCTGAAAATTATGGAACGCCGGAGAATACAAAAAGAGTGGAGCCGGTTTCCACGGAACGGACGGAAAAAGCGGCTGCGGCTGCAGGCATTGCTGCAGCAGGAAGCGTAATCGCGGCGGCAAACAGTGTGGCAGGAGCCGAACAACAGTCTTTGTTTATGGAGGAACCTGAGTTTGCCGGGGACGGGAAGACGGAAACAGAATGGGATCAGCCTGCGGAAGTCCGGAACGGAACGGCTGGCGGAGATGCGGGACTGCAGGCGGTTGCAGGTATTGACGATCCGGAGACGGTTCCCCAGACGGAAGTAAAGCCGGTAGTGATTCCGGTTGCGGAAAAGAGTGATGTTTCGGAACCGGTAATGACGGTTGGCGCAGCGGAGCCTGACAGTGGAAATGCTGTAAGTACAGTTGCAGGGCAAACGGAAGAGATAAAACCGGAGGAGCCGGAACAGAAGAGAAACTACAGAGCGCCTAAAAAGAAATCCGGCTTCTGGGGGAAACTGCTGGCGATTGCGGTAGTGCTGTTCCTGTTGGTTGCGGGCGGCGTTTTCTATCTCTTTAGTTCCTCCAAACCGGATGTTATTGTGGCGGATGTAAACGGCAAAACGGTTATGGAAGCGAAGAAAGTGCTGGAGGCACAGGGCTTTAAGGTTGAACTGGAAAATAAAGTGGACCCCGGTGTGAAACCCGGACTGGTCTTACGGATGGATCCGGTGGCGGGATTCAAGCGCAAAGAGGGAGCGACGATCACGCTGATAGTTTCTGCTTCGGAAAAGATGATACCGGTTCCGAAAGTTGTCGGATTAAAGCAGGAGCAGGCGGAAAAAATCCTGTCGGATAAAAATCTTCGCATTGAAAAGATAGAATACAAATGGGAACAGACCAAGCCGGAAGGTATCATTCTGAGTCAGTCGCCGGAAGAAAACAGCCAGTTAAGCGACAATGGCGCTGTGAAAATCGTAATCAATAAAAAAGAAGAAACACAGGTGGCGCTGCCTGACCTGAAAGGTACAACGCTTGCAGAAGCCAGAAAAAAACTGGAAGCGATGAAGCTGAAAGTAGAAGTAAAAGAAGAAGACAGCGACAAGAATAAAAATACGGTTATCGGTATGTCGCCGAGAGCCAATGATTCCATACCGGAAGGCTCCACGGTGGTCCTGCTGGTATCGAATGCGAAAAAGCAGACTAACTTACCGGCTACGACGGACAAAATCAATGATAACAGCGGTAAGAGCAACGGCAGTGTGACAGTGAGCAAAGCAAGCGGCAGCCGGTATGCCGAATTTGTGGTGCCCGGAACCGGAACCCATACGGTGCAGATCGTTTCCAACAACGGAAAGTCCCAGAAGGTGGAAGTGTCCGGATCCTATAACGGCGGTGTGCGGTTGCGTACAAAGGTCGACAGTGATGTACAGCGTGTCGGCTTCTATGTAGACCACAGGCTGGTAGAGGAGAAGAGTTGGTAACATCGGGATTGGTAGTGCGGTCTTACAGCGGTTACTATTATGTGGATTGTGCCGGCGTCATGATAACCTGTAAGGTCAAAGGGCACATGAAACAAAAACGGTTTTCCCTGTGTACGGGAGACCGGGTGCAGCTGGAAGTGAATCCGGATAAGGCGGACGAGGGGATGATCACCGCCGTGCTGCCCCGCCGTAATTATCTGGACAGACCCACGGTGGCCAATCTTGACCTGCTGGTGATCACCCTGGCGCTGGTACAGCCGGACTTCAGTTTTCTGATCGCGGATAAATTGCTGGTGCTGGCGGAAGCAGCAAACATTCCGGTACTGCTGGTGCTGTCCAAGGCAGACCTTGCAACGGAAGAACAGAGGGAAACCATTGCTTCGGTGTATCGGAAGATCGGGTATGAAACCTTTGTGATTTCTTCCAAAACCGGAGAGGGCATCGACGCCCTGCGCCGGCGTCTGGAGGGAAAAGTCACCGCGTTCGGCGGGCCCAGCGGGGTGGGCAAATCCTCCGCGCTGAATGCGATTCAGCCCGGCGTTCTGCGGACCACAGGGGAGATCAGCACGAAAATCAGCCGGGGGAAGCATACCACCCGGTATACGGAACTCATTCCCTTTAACGGAGGGTATCTGGCCGATACGCCCGGTTTTGGCAACGTGATGATGGAAAATCTTGAACCGGACCTGTTGCCGGCCTGGTTTCCCGAGTTCAGGCAGTTTGAAGCAATCTGTAAATTCTCACCCTGCAGTCACACCCATGAACCGGTCTGCGGCGTCAAGGATGCGGTGCAGGAAAACCGAATCGCGTCTTCCCGTTACGCATCGTATTTGTCAATTCGGAAAGAGTTAATAGAAAACAAAGCGAGGAACCGAAGATGATCAAAATAGCTCCGTCCATATTATCGGCAGATTTTTCCTGCCTGGGAAACGAAATCCGGAAGATAGAAAAGGCCGGCGCCGACTGGGTGCATATTGATGTGATGGACGGCAATTTTGTGCCGAACCTGACCTTTGGCGCGCCGGTGGTGAAAAAAATCCGGAACGTGACCAGGATGTTTTTCGACTGTCATCTGATGGTGGATCATCCGGAAACCTATATTGAGGATTTTGCCGCAGCCGGGGCAGACCAGATCGTGGTGCATGCGGAAGCTACAAAGCATTTGCACCGCTGCATACAGGCTATCCATGCCAAAGGGATCAAAGCCGGCGTGGCCTTGAATCCCGCCAGTTCCTTAGCTTTGATTGAAGAAATCCTGCCCGATGTGGATATGGTGTTGCTGATGACGGTGAATCCGGGCTTTGGCGGGCAGCAGTTTATCTCTTCCGTATTGCCGAAGATCAGCCGGCTGCGCCGGATGCTGGATTTGGCCGGCCTTCGTACCGACATTCAGGTGGACGGCGGCATCAATGCGGAAACGGCCCGACAGGTTGTGGGGGCCGGGGCGACGGTGCTTGTGGCGGGTTCGTATGTGTACGGGGCGAAGGACGTGAACGCCGCGGTAAAGAGCCTGCGCGGGTAAGCGCCTGCAAAGGAATGTATAATTGCAGGCTTGTACGATTGACAGACGCGTGATTTCATATTAAACTATATAGCGAAAACAGTCTTTGGGGCAGGGTGAGTGTGTCCGGAAAATCCGGCGCATAATTCCCAACCGGCGGTACAGTCCGCGAGCCGACAGCGCCTGGTGCGCCGACGCACGATCCGGTGTGATTCCGGAACCGACAGTATAGTCTGGATGAGAAAAGACATGTAGGAACGATTTGTCTTGCCATAGGAAATGCCTCGTGACGTTTCCTGTGGTTTTTTATTTTGGAGAGTTGCCTATGTCTGACAATGAAATGTATATGCGCAGGGCGTTGGAACTTGCCCGACGGGCGGAAGGCTGTACCAGTCCCAATCCCATGGTGGGCTGTGTGATTGCCGACGCAGATGGAAAGATAGTCGGCGAAGGCTGGCACCGTAAGGCGGGGACGCCCCATGCGGAAGTGAACGCCATCGCGGACATGAAGGCGAAGCAACGGCAGGGCTACACTGCGTTTGTTACGCTGGAACCCTGTTCCCACTGGGGACGGACCGGTCCCTGTTGTGAAGCTCTGATCAAAGCGGGCATCAAACGGGTGGTGGCGGCCATGGAAGACCCCAATCCCAAAGTGGCGGGCAATGGGTTTCGCCGCCTGCGGGAAGCTGGCGTAGAAGTTGTTACAGGCGTCTGCGAAAAAGAAGCAAAGCGTCTGAATGAACACTTTTTACTGTGGGTTACCCAAAACCGTCCCTTTGTCAGTCTGAAATTTGCGGAGACGCTGGACGGCAAACTGGCCACATCTGCCAGGGATTCCCATTTCGTGACGGGGCAGGAGGCGCATACGTACAGCCATTACCTTCGTAAGATCCATGACGCAATCCTGGTAGGCATCGGTACGGTACTGGATGATGATCCGGAACTGACTACAAGGCTGGTGGAGGGGAAAAATCCCATCCGCATCGTGTTGGACAGCAGGGCCAGGATCCCCCTGACGGCAAAGGTGCTGCAGGGGGATGCGAGGACGGTAGTGGTTACCGCTCCGGAAGCGGACGCAGATACATGCGATACACTGCAGCGTCTGCATAACGTGGAAGTGGTAACTCTTCCCTGTGAGAATGGAAAAATTTCCGTTTCTGCTTTGCTGCAGTCCTTACATGAGCATGAGATTACGTCTGTTTTGGTAGAAGGCGGCAGCGAAGTGCTGGGCTCGTTTTTGGACAGTCAGACGGCTGACCGGGTCTACGCCTTTATTGCGCCGAAACTGGTGGGAGGAACCCATGCACTGCCTTCCGTTGGAGGCAGGGGCATTGAGCGAATGTCCCAATGCGCAACGGTTGTGGAACCGGAACTGCTGACCCTGGGGAAAGACTGGCTGATCACCGGCAGGGTAACGTTTTAAAAAGAAATGCAGAGGCTCTCTTTTGTCTGACTGATAAACCGTATGGCATTGTTTGTCTGCATGAGCAAGGAATGGGTTTTGCACTTACGATAGCGTAGTTATATAAAATTGTTTTAAAGATTGTTAAGAGTAACTATTTTTCCAAAATAGAAACTGTTAAAGAGAGGATGTATCATGTTTACGGGTTTAATTGCCACCCTTGGCACGGTGGAACGTCTTGCAGAAGGAAGTACAAGCTGTCGGCTGACGGTTCGCGCTCCCCAGTTGCTGTCCGGTGTAAAAATCGGGGACAGTATTGCCGTGAACGGTGTTTGTTTAACGGTAGTGCATCTGCGGGGCGATACCTTTACAGCGGACGTGATGCCGGAAACCGTGCGCAGGACCACGCTGCACCTGCTGCAGCCGGGGGACAGGGTGAATTTGGAAAAAGCGCTGCGGCCCACGGACGGATTGGACGGGCATATCGTGCAGGGACACGTGGAAGGCGTGGGAACGATTCAGCAGATTATTCCGGAAGGCAATGCACGGGTGTACCGGATTCAGGCCCCCGGGGAACTGCTTCGCTACATTGTGGAGAAAGGTTCCATCGCTGTGGACGGCATCAGCCTCACGGTGACGGAAACCGATGATTCGGGCTTTGGTGTTTCCCTGATTCCCCATACGGCAAAGATGACCACGCTGGGGTATAAAAGCGCTGGCGATGCTGTCAATCTGGAAACAGATATCCTGGCCCGGTATGTGGAGAAAATGCTGGGGATGGATAAAAAGGGGAACGGTTTTGCGGGCCGGCATAAGCCGGGTACTGCTGAGAATAACAATTCTGAACCGGAATTAACGGAAGCGTTTTTGCTCCGGCATGGTTTTTAAGGAAACACTAATAAAACCGCGCTTCCTTTTCAATATTAGTAAGAAGAGTATCAATAAGATCAGTTAGGTTTTTCCATTAAAGGCGGAATGGGAGAAGATGATGAAAGACTTTACATTCAACACGATTGAAGAAGCCATCGCTGCCATCAAGGCAGGGAAGATGGTGCTGGTAACCGATGACGAGGACCGGGAAAACGAAGGCGACCTGATCATGGCGGCCCAGTTCTGTACCGGGGAGTCCATCAATTTTATGGCGAAGGAAGCCCGGGGCCTCATCTGTATGCCGGCCGATGCCGAAATCATGGACAAGCTGCAGTTTGGCGCCATGGTTTCCCACAATACGGACAATCATGAAACGGCCTTTTCCGTTTCCATCGATCACGTGGATACCACGACGGGCATTTCGGCTTATGAGCGGGCTTACACTATGAAAAAGGTAACGGAACCCGGCGCCCAGGCTATGGATTTCCGGCGGCCGGGCCATGTGTTCCCGCTGCGCAGCCGGAAAGGCGGGGTGTTAGTGCGGACCGGGCACACGGAAACCACTACGGACCTGTGCCGGCTGGCGGGCCTGACACCGGTAGGCATCTGTTGCGAGATTATGGATGAAGACGGCCATATGATGCGCACGCCCCAGCTGATTGAGTTCGCGAAGAAACACAATCTGGTGTTCATAACGGTGGCCTCGCTGGTGGCGTACCGAAAGCAGCATGAAAAGATGGTCCACCGGGTGGCGGAGGCCAAGCTGCCTTCCAAATTCGGCACCTTTACAATTATTGCCTATGAAAACGATTTGGACGACTTATGCCACATCGCCCTGGTCAAGGGAGAGGTTGCAGGGAAAAAAGACGTGATGGTGCGGGTCCATTCGGAATGCCTCACCGGTGACGCCTTCGGAAGTTTGCGCTGCGACTGCGGCGACCAGCTGGCTTCCGCCCTGCGCATGATTGAAAAAGAAGGCTGCGGCGTTGTGGTCTATATGCGACAGGAAGGCCGGGGCATCGGGCTGGCCAATAAAATCCGGGCTTACGCACTGCAGGAGCAGGGACTGGATACCGTGGAAGCCAATGTGCGGCTGGGTTTTGCTCCGGACCTGCGGGACTACGGCATGGGCGCCCAGATTTTATCGGACCTGGGTCTCACCAGCGTCCGGCTAATCACCAACAATCCGGCAAAACGGGCCGGCTTATCCGGTTACGGCATCACGGTCACCGGACGAGTGCCCATTGAAATTGCACCCAATCAGTACAATGAGTTTTACCTGGAAACAAAGGAAAATAAAATGGGGCATGAGCTGTCGGATCTGCATTTGGGGTGTCATTGCGGCAACCATAAAGAATAAGCAGGGAAAAACATCGCAAAACCGTATACGATTGCTATTCCACGGATTTATACTCCTGTGGCTTCGAAACTCGAGGCTGCGCCTCTCGGACAGTCTCGCCACGACGGCGTACTTCATCTCGTGGAATAACACAATCGTCTCCGATGTTTTGCTCATGCATTTCCCTATCAGCTTAATTGAATTTATTATAGATTTTTTAAATATACTGAGAATGAACCATATGAGGAGGATTGAAAATGAAAACGATTGAAGGTATGTTAACGGCAAAAGGCTTGAAGCTGGCTATCGTAGTTTCCCGGTTTAACGAGTTTATTACCAGCAAGCTGTTGGGCGGTGCGGAAGACGCCATCCGCCGCACAGGAGGAAACACCGATGAGGTGGTTCTGGTCTGGGTGCCCGGGGCTTACGAGATTCCCCTGGCTGCGCAGAAACTGGCGGAAAGCGGAAAGTTTGACGCCGTGATTGCGCTGGGTGCGGTTATCCGCGGTTCCACTCCGCATTTTGATTACGTCTGCGCGGAAGCGGCCAAGGGTGTGGCTCAGGCGTCCATGAATACCGGCGTGCCGGTGGCGTTCGGAATCCTGACTACGGAAACTATCCAGCAGGCCGTGGAGCGTGCCGGAACCAAAGCTGGTAATAAAGGCTATGATGCTGCCATGAGCGCTATCGAAATGGCCAATCTGTTCAAAAAACTGTAACGGAACTGGATTGCAGTATTGCAGAAGCAATGCAAACGCGGGCGTGCGTAACATAGTGAAACGTATAAGCGTTACATAACGAAACACTGATTCATTCGTCTGCGTGCTTTATATAGAATCGGAAAAGGATTATTATGGAAGATATCAAAAGTAGTACATTGAACAAACCTGACGAAAAAATTAATAAAGATAAAACTGCGAAAGCAAAGTTTACCGGTGAAGGAGATATCCTGACCCGGGCGACGGTGGGTGACGCGCGCATTTATGTGGCTCGCACCACCCGTCTGGTGCGCAAGCTGTCCCTGCGCCATAATCTGTCCCACCTGGCCACCGCAGCCCTGGGGCGTACCGTAACCGGAGCGCTGCTGCTGGCGGCCACCATGAAAAACGAGGAAGGCGTTGGCATCAAAGTGACCGGCGACGGGCCCATTCAGGGCATCACGGGAGAAGCCCAGGGAGGTATTGCCCGGGGGTATGTGGGAAATCCGGATGTGTATCTGCCTCCGAAGAACGGACATCTGGATGTTGGCGGCGCGGTTGGCAACGGCACTATTTCCGTGACCCGTTACACAGCCGGCGCGAAACCTTTTACCGGAACGGCGGAGTTGGTGGACGGTGAGATTGCCGATGACCTGACAAGATATCTGTACACTTCCGAACAGACACCGTCTTCTGTAGGCCTGGGCGTGCTGGTAGATGAAACGGGCGACGTGCAGGCGGCAGGGGGCTGGTTCATCCAGGCGCTGCCCAACTGCAGTGAGGAAACCCTGGAGCAACTGGACAAAAATGTCAGGCGCACCCCCTATGTTTCCAGTCTCATCGACATGGGCTTCACCCCGGAGCGGATCATTCAGATGCTGGGAAAAGATATGGAAGTGGAAATTCTGGACAGCTATCCGCTGCATTTTGGCTGCCGCTGCAGCCGGGAGCGTGTAAAAGGCGTCCTGGAGACGTTGCCGAAAAAGGAACTGAAGCAGCTGGCAGAGGATGAGAAAACCGAAATTACCTGTCCGTACTGCAATGCAAAATATGAATTTACTCAGGAAGAAATGCAACATTTGGCACAAAAGGCTAAGAAATAAGCCGCTGTTCAAAAGCACTTCAGCCTGTCTATTTACATTTTCATTCTTTTTGTATATTCTTATCTTTATAAAACGGCAGTGCAGAGACCTGTCCCGAAATGCAACATGCGTTCAGGGAGGCTTGTTGCATAGGTGAAAAGAAAGAGGGGAATTACCATGCTGAATCAGATTTCATTGTTTGCGGCCAACACGAAAGGCGCATTAAGTAAAATAACCGGAGTGCTGGCTCAGTCAGATGTTAATATTTATACGATGCTGGCCACGGACAGCGCGGAGTTCGGCATTGTCCGGCTGATCGTGGACAAATCGGAAGAGGCAAAGTCTGCGTTGGAAAAAGCCGGCTACCAGTGCCGCCTGGACAAAGTCCTTGCCATTGACATGGCTTCGGATAAACCGGGCACGCTGAACCGGATCCTTTCTGATTTGCAGAACGCCAATGTGATGATACGCTATCTGTACATTTCCTTTGACCGCAGCGACAGTACGCCCATTGCGGTGTTCTGTACCGACGAACCGGAAACGGAAACGTTCCTGCGGGGCAAAGGCTACCGGTTGTTGGACCGTTTCTGATATCGGACCGTTTATATTAGCAAAGAATCTCTTTATCTATCATAGTAATTATAAAAAACGAATGAGGAAATACAAATGGAAATGCAGATGGAATTCATACGGAAGCTGCCCTCTCCTCAGGAGCTGATGCAGGATTATCCCCTTGGCGCGGAAGCGTTAGCCGTAAAAGCCGCAAGAGACAAAGAAATTAAGGATATTTTTTCCGGCACGGATGACCGTTTCATTCTGGTGATCGGCCCCTGTTCCGCCGATAACGAAGATGCGGTGCTGAACTACGTTCACCGTCTGGCCGGCGTGCAGGAAAAAGTTAAAGACAAACTGATGCTGATCCCCCGGGTTTATACGAACAAGCCCCGGACCATCGGCGTCGGTTATAAAGGCATGCTGCATCAGGCCAATCCGGAAGGCAAGGAAGACATGCTGGCGGGTATTACTGCCATCCGCAAGATGCACGTGCGGGTGGTGCAGGAAACCGGTCTCACCAGTGCGGAAGAAATCTTGTACCCGGAAAATCACCGCTACCTTTCCGACATTTTATCCTATGCAGCCATCGGCGCCCGTTCCGTGGAAGACCAGCTGCACCGGATGATCGCCAGCGGCGTGGGCATTCCCGTGGGCATGAAGAACCCCACCGGCGGCGACATCGGCGTCATGATGAATTCGATTGAAGCGGCCCAGCATGAACAGAGCTTCCTGTTCCACGGCTGGGAAGTGCGCACGAAAGGCAATCCGCTGGCTCACGCTATTTTGCGTGGTTATGTTGACAAATTCGGCAACAACATGCCTAACTACCATTATGAAGATCTGCAGGGACTGCTGGACGCCTATCACGAGCGGGAAGTGATCAACCCGGCCGTCATTGTGGACGCCAACCACTCCAACTCCGGGAAAAAATATCTGGAACAGATCCGCATTTCCAAAGACGTGATGCATAGCCGCCAGGTTGCTCCCGATATCCGGCAGCTGGTGAAAGGCATCATGATCGAAAGCTACCTGGAAGACGGCAACCAGAAAATCGGCGGCGGCGTGTATGGCCGCTCCATTACCGACCCCTGTCTGGGCTGGGCCAAGAGTGAGCGCCTGATTCTTGAACTGGCAGAGATGGTGTAAGGGATGAAAAAAGCATAATTGTAAGAAACGTCGTAACAGAATATATCTTCCTTATCAGAAAGCGCCGAATATGTCACAAACATTTCGGCGTTTTTTCTTTGCAAGTGTGATATATAAAGCAACAAAAGCAACACGGACAGGAAAGACTAACGCAGTTTACTGTTGCGCGCAAGAAAAACCTGTGTGAAAAAGTGGGACACGGGTTGCCCGGCAACGCGACTTTGAGTGTCAAAGCCACAGGCGAATAAGTCCATGGAATAAGCAATCGTTGACCTTTTTACGATGTCTGTTCCTTTTGTTTAAAAATAATCGTTTAAAGCTTTATAATTATCTCCATTTTCCATACTGTGGTCGTAAAAACGACCAACCTTGAAACGCAAACTTGCATGGATACTGGGATTTGGTTCCGCCACCTCTTAATATATAAAGGATAGACAGTTTATATGTCTGTACAGGCGAAGCCGTAAGATACAACTGTCAAACTGCAAGAGCGTGGAGGCTTTGGGTTTCTCCGCCGGGGATAGCAAAATGTTCATAAAACCGTCACACATTCCCTTGCACCCTTATACGAATCGCGATACAATATAAATGGAAACAATGCCCCGGTCGGAAAGAGGTATAGTTTGAAAACAATTGACTGGGATTCGTTAACGTTTGCCAATAATTATGTGTTTCAGGAGGTGCTGAAGAACAAAGAACTCTGCAAGTACCTGATTGAACGGATTTTACACATACAAATCAAGGATATCCGCTATCTCATAGCAGAACGACAGATCAACAGCGCGAGAATCAGCAGTAAAAGCATACGGCTTGATGTGTATGTGGAGAATCAGGAAGGAACAGTACTGGACATCGAAATGCAGGTGACCGGTGACAACAGCACGGTGTATTCCGACAAAGATGAAGCAACGGTGATTAAAGGGCTGCCCCTGCGCACGCGGTATTATCAGAGTCTGATTAGTATGGATATGCTGAAACAGGGAATGAAGTATCGCGAGTTGCGCAAGTCCTATGTAATTTTTATCTGTACCTTTGATCCGTTCGGTAAAGGGTTGCCGATGTATCATTTCACTTATCGGTGCAAGGAAGATAATACCCTTGAGATGGGTGATCTGACGGAGAATATTTACCTGAACGCCAGGGCAGCGGATAAAGCAGAGGATACGGCACTGGCAGACTTTCTGTGTTATGTGAACAGCGGAAAGGCCGGCAGCGAGTTTACGCAGGCTATTGATGCAGAAACGAAGCGTGTGACAAATGATGAAGATTGGAGGGAGAGATACGTGACCTGGGAAATGGATTTAAAGATTATACAGGAAGATGCAGAAAAGAAGGGCCGCTTAGCTGGTAACAAGGAAGGCCGCATTGACACGGCCAAAGCGTTAAAAAAGCAGGGCAAGTTGTCTGACTCCGAAATTGCCGAAGTGACGGCTCTTCCGTTGCGTGAAGTTGCGGCGCTGTGACTATGTTGGAAAGACGATTGATTTGGTTTAAATAATAAATAATAAAAATAATAGACTGGGCTTGCTTCCGTTGCGGTCTGTCAGAAATGGCAGGCCGCGGTTTTTACCTTTTTGAATTCAAACTGGACCAGAGCGTGGACGCGGTGCTGGCGCAGATTGTAGAAAAGCAGTATGCGCTGCCTTACGCGGCGGATACGCGGAAGATGTATAAGATTGGCGTGAACTATGATTCTGCAGCGCGGAACCTGACGGAGTGGAAAGTGGCGGAGAAAGGCTGAATGTTTTTCAAAGATAACCCTCCTTCTGTTTTGTAATATTTTGAAACCGCAGGCGAAAGAAAAAGGGGCTGTTGCACCAAATTAGTGCAACAGCCCCTTTAGTCTGTTGTTCCCTTTGTAATTATAATTTTCCCTGCTTTTCGTACAGCAGCAGGAGCAATTCCCTTTGCGAAGTGGTGCCGGTCTTGCGCAGCAGCTTGGTGATGTGAAACTTGACAGTTCGCTGGCTGATGAAAAGCGCTTCGCTGATTTCGGCAATGCTTTGGCCAGAAAGAATGCAATCCAGCACCTCGGCCTCTCGCTGGGTCAGCCCATAGCGGACACAGTAATCCGGGGCGGGGAGCGAGGTTGTTACCTCCGCTGCGGGGAGTGGGGTTGTTACCTCCGCTGCGGGGAGTGGGGTTGTTACCTCCGCTGCGGCAGAATCCGCTGCGGCGGAACCAAGGGTAAAACGCAGGGCACTGCTGTAAAAAACAATGACCAGGCACCCGACAATGGCTAATACATACAGCAACGTAAAGAACAGTTTGTCCGCATCCAGTATAAAAGCGCCGAAAACAGTGGCCACGCTGACGGTAAACATCTGCAAGGAACGACCGGTTACGGCCCAGGGCTTCAGCGATGGCCGGTGGGCGGCGAGGTCTACAAAGGCCAGAATGATGAACAGGGTAAAGAAGCCATTCATGAAATCGCCAAAATAATGAAGTGGGTAATACAAAACCTGTTCTTGTCCGACCCAGATATCCAAAATGTCCTGCGCTTTGGCAAACAGTGCGGCCAAGGGCAAATACAGCCGGTTGCGGTCAGCAAAATAACCGGCTGCGATGGAACCTGCGCAATAGGACAGGCGGGAGAATCCGAACAAATCATTAAAATCGTGATAAGCGTCCATATACAGGTCCCCAATGCCATGGAGCAGGGAAAGCAGGACAACAATCAAAAGCGTCATGGGTACGGACCAGCGGAAAACGGATATATCGACACGGGGTGGTGTTTGTTCCGCAGGTTGTTCAGCCGCTGACGTTTCCATCGGGGAAAGTTGTTCCAGGCATTTGGGCAATAGCATTGCCAGACCGCCCATGCACAGCACCGAGGCAGTCAGAAAGCCAGTCAACGAGGCATTCAGAACCGCATGGAAACCTGACTGCAACAGCAGGGAAAAGGCGGTCGAAAAACCGAAGAAACGACCGGTCACGTCCAGCGCCACGTGCAGGGAAACCAAATGAAAAATCAGCGCAAACACGCCCCCTGAAAGTGCCATAAAGAAAGCAAGCAGCAACAGGCGAGGGCCCGTTTCCACGAATGGGAACGCCACTACGGAAAGCATGATCGTCGCCAACACCAGAAGCAGATACCGCTGCCAGCATGTAGGCCGGAGCCCGTAGCACACGGTGCCGGAGAAAACTGCCAACATCATGCAAAGATCCGGTAACATTTCCGTACCGGGGATAATGGAAGAGAAAAAGGTTTGTGGCCAGTCGATGCCGGCAAAATGGAGCGCCATGTACACCGTGGTGGCCCAGAAAAAGTACAACGCATTGGCCACGAACAGGGACACGGTGCATCTATCTGCACCGACAGTTTTTTGTAAGATAATGGAACGCGATATCGGCGATAAAGATGTAGGAGTCACGTTCATCAAATCCTTTTCTATTTAAATTGGCAATCAATAAATTGGCAATCAAAATGAAAAAATAAAAAGCAAATAATTTCTTGTTAAGGATAACAATTTCACATGAATATTATAAGCCAAAAATCTTGTATTAGCAATAAAAAAGCACCGATTAGCGGATATAATTGCAAAACTGTACGCGGGTACAGGTCTATTTTACCGTTTTCCCCCTCCTTACAAGGCAAAACTGTACGAAAGGGCAAAAGGAAATTTTCCTGTCGTCATCGAATAGCCGGGGTATATCCTCATAGGGAGATTAGAACATAGAGCAAAGGGGGGAACTATTACGCTTACAAGTGAACCGTTGCATGAGTTGCAGGATACATATTTTATAATTTTATAAGATGGAGGATTGGAGAATGAACAATATCTACCAAGTGATTTGGAGCCAAGTAAAACAATGCTATGTAGTGACGAGCGAACTGGCGAAGCGACGCGGCAAAGGCTGCGGAGCCCGTTCCTTGCGTGTGGCTGCGGTATCTATGGGCGTGACGGCTGCGCTGCTTTCAGCCTGGACCGGAGTGGGTACGAGCGTGGTACATGCTGAATCTGTAAATGTTGCAAGCGACAGCAAAATAACGATTAGCGAAAACAAATCTGGTGTGACATACAATCTGAATGGATCGAACATCACCTTCACGGTAGCCAGTGGAGGCAGTGTGCATGACATCTACGGGAGTGGTACTGCATCTATTAGCCTAAATACGGTTTATGTTTACGGCACCGTAAGCGGAAGTTATGTTACCGGCGGATACGCCTTTAATGGTGGCGAGGTGACGGAAAATACTGTCACGGTCTCCGGAGATGCGGCTTTGATCAATGGTGCGGTTTATGGCGGAAATGCTAGTAATGGATTACAAGCTTCGGGTTCCGCGACGGGGAATAAGGTTTTCATTTATGGCGGAACGGTTAATGGTAAGGATGGTGTGTATGGCGGTTATTCGTATAGTCGCGACGCAAACGAGAATAAGGTGACCATCGAAGACGGTTCCGTAGTTTCCGTGAAAGGCGGGTACAGCACCGCGCGATCCGGATCAGCAATCAAAAATAGGGTTACGATAAGCGGCGGTACCGTGACGAGCACCGGCGTTCGCGCCGTGGTCGGCGGTGCTGGTGGAAGCACCAGTGAGGACAGCGTAACCCAAGAAAATGAGGTAATCATTAAAGGAAATGCGAAAATTAAGGGTTCTGTCATCGGAGGCGCGGATGCAGCATACGCAGCGGTGGTCAACAAAAACACGGTAACGATTAAAGAAAGCGCTGTAATCGACGGCAGTATGTACGGCGGGTACGGCAACTTAAACGTAAAGGATAAAACGGAAAACAAGGTCTTCATTGAAGGTGGTTCGGTTAGCGGCAATGTGTACGGTGGATATATTACAAATTATTCTATGGGTGCTAGCGAAGAACCGGCCGGTAATGTGAAGAAGAACGAGGTACATATCACCGGCGGCACGGTTGGCACCAATGATAAAACTGTTGTTGCCGGCGGCTATGTGGACGAATATGCCACAGGCGCGGCGATGGATAATGCCGTCACGATCACCGGCGGCACGGTGAAAAGTCGCGTCTTCGGCGGTCATGTAAACAACGCCACGAGTGCGGCGACGGGGAATAAGCTGAACATTTCTGTTGCAGACACGTCTGTCGCAGATACGGTACTGGAGAGAAATGCGTACGGTGGTTATGCTATTGGTACGGGCGAGGTGTCGAATAATAACGTCACGATCACCGGCGGCACGTTGAACTACAATGTTTACGCAGGCTACTCCGTGGGGGGCGCGGCGCGCAATAATACGGTCGATATCAGCGGTAAAAACACGAACGTGGGCTTCGGTGTTTATGGCGGCTACAACAATGAAACCGATAACGCGGAATTTACCGTGAATAATAACACGGTCAAGATAACCGATGCCACCATTGGCGGAGCGGTGTCCGGCGGCGATGGCGACCAAGATGTTTTTGAGAACAGGGTAGAAATCACCGGCGGCAAATTGGGCCAAATGGATGCAGTCAGTTTGGTCACGGGTGGTGATGCCTACGATGGAAGCGCAACGAAAAACGAGGTCAAGATTAGCGGGGGAACGCAGCTGATTGGCGAGGTATACGGAGGCTACTCTTCCAACAGCAAGACTGCCAATAACATCGTCACAATTGATAATACCACGGTGAAAAAGGCCGAAGAAGGATACCGGGGGAACGTTTTCGGTGGCAGCTCTCAAGGCGATGCTACGGGTAACAGAGTGACCATCAGCGGCGCCGAAACACAGGTAGAGGGCAAAGTTTACGGCGGTAATGTTTTTAAATCGAAGGTCTCGGCCGATGCGACGAGTAATACTGTCGAGATTAAAGGCGGCACCATTGGCAAAAGCGATGGCGACACAGTATTTGGCGGCTACACCAATAATGGTGATTCCAAGCAAAATAACGTCATCATTACGGGCGGCACGGTAAACGGTGATGTCTATGGCGGCTATTCCGGTTATTACAACAATATATATGGTGATTCCGATCAAAATAACGTCATCATTAAGGGCGGCACGGTAAACGGTAATGTCTATGGCGGCTATTCCGATTCGAGCGACGCGACCGGTAACTCTGTGACCATTACCGGCGGCACGGTAAACGGTGACGTGGTCGGCGGCTATGCCTATTCTGATGCGGCTAAGAACACCGTTACCCTGAGTAATTGCACAATCAACGGCGATGTCTACGGCATCTGGACGTGGGGGGAAGGTGAAACGATGAAAAATGCGGTGAACCTCACGGGCAAGGTATCCGGATTGGATGGCGAGTATAGCGTTGTATCTGGTTGTGGCGGGAGCAACGCTGATAACACCGGCAATGAATTGCACATCGGCGGCACGAAGACATACAATGAATCAGGTGAGCCTGTTGTTAGCAAAGGTGAAGCATGGCAGGGCATGACCGGCGATGTCGTTACGAACAAAATTAGTACGGTGGAGTTATTTGAATCAATTGTGTACCACAACGTAAAGTGGGATGAAAATGTGCCGGCGCTGGAAGTAAAGACGTTGTATGATGTTGATGCCATAGACATTACGAATCTGGCCTTTGATTCCCTTGGCACGGGGACGATGGCGCTGCTGAAAGCAACTGCTGATGACAGCGACCTGAGCGCTATTACACTTACATATAAAGATGGCAGCACCGTTGTGACAGGCAAAGAGATTAATGCGAGCGGCGTAGTGATCAGCGGCGGCACACCCTCAACGGAAAAAGACGGCGTGAACGGAGTGAAGCTGACTTCCACTTCCAGCGATAAGGTGCTGCTGGCATCGGACAAAAAGGCAATCAATTATTCCAAAGGTGCAACGACAGTGAGCGCGATTACCTTTGGTACGTTTGATATTGACAAGGGTGCAAGGGATTTGACCGGATCTTCCTTTGCGACTGCGAATACGGTAGATGCAAAAGATTTGAAGTTTGCGGATACTGCCAACGCGCTGAAGAAGAATGAAAGCATCACGCTGGTGACGAATGCAACGGGGATTACCACAACGGTTGCCAACGAAACTGGCAAGACGATAGCAATCAAAGATTATAAGGACGCGCAGAAGATTAAATACAATGCAACCGCCAGCGGTACTGTAACTTCTGCAGGCGGTGCGGTGAAGTACACGGTGGGAAGCGTGACGGTGAGCGACATTGATGTATCGCAGTGGAACGGAACAACTTCAGCCGTGACGGCAAGCTGGGATACGAAAAATGCTGCAGTGACGACAAATGGCATTTCAGTTTCCGGCATGAACCCCGGCGACACCAAAACGATCCTGACGGCTGCCAGCGGCTCTGATTTTTCCAATGTGACGCTGGATGCCGGCGCGTGGCAAGAGGGCGGCGCTATTACCGATACGGCTGTGAACGGCGTGAGCATTGCCGGCGAGACCACCGGCGGCGGTGTGAAGGTAAGTGATGACAAGAGCCAGCTGGTTTACCAGCAGGATAAGAAAAATGTGACAGGTATTACTCTGGGCGCGTTTGATGCGTCGAAGGCGGCGCGCAGCTTTGGCAGCGGCGACGATTTAAGAAGCGCAACGATAAATGCAGAAGGCTTCAGCATTTCCAATTTGGATGCGACAAAGGCATCGGTAGTGGTTGTGGATGCAACGAATGCGATTAAGGACGACTCCAGCGGTGCAACACTGAAAAAATTTGAGAAACAAAATGTTGGAGACGCTGTTGCGTTTGAGGATAAAATTGCGGAAACGGTGCTGACGTTCAGCGGCACGCATCAGGACGCGCTGGAGCAGAATGACGCGCAGACGCAGATCGTTTACAAGGTTGGCGACAAGAACGTTACCGGCGTGAAGTTTGACGGTGAAGTTGCCTGGAGTGACAGCGCGTATTACGAAGCAGATGCAGGATATAAATTTGCTGCGACGGATGTGGATGCGGCCGGATTGACAGTGACGGGTTCGTCCACTGCGGTGTTGACAAAAGGCGATGCTATGACGCTGCTGTCTGCGGAAGGGATGAAGGCAAACATTACAGCAGCACCTGCCGATGCAGGCGGCGTGGACCTCAGCTACACTGAAAAGGGCATTTCCTTTACCGGAAAGACCAAGGGCGAAGTGAAAGCGGCGGACAATGCGGTGAAGTATGAAGTGACAGGTGTTGGCATGAACAGTGTTGACATTGGCGAAGTTGCGTGGCAGAAGGGCGCTACCCTTGTTGACAACAATGATGCAAGTTATGACTTCACAGGTGTTAAGGAAATCGGCACGAAGAACTTTGCCGTGACGTATGCGGATGGTGTACCGCAAACTGTTGCAAAGGGTGACAGCATGACGTTGATTGCAGCGAATGAGACGCTGCAAGATATTGTAAAAGAAGAAACGAATACTTGGAACTACCCCGATGCCTACGAACCGGTAGCCGGCGTAACATTGAAGGGTGAAATCAACGGTAAGCTGTCCAAGAGCGGCAACAATGTTGTGTTTACTGCTACGGAAAATAAAGCGACTGCGCTGACCTTTGGCAAAGTAGAATGGACTGGCGATACGGCGCTGATCGATCACAGCAAGACGCTGACAAACGTTTCCTTCGACGGCGCAACGGTAGACACGTCCAATATCGACTTCTACAAAGAGATGTACATTGAGGCAGACCAGACGATGACCCTGGTGTCCAACTTTGGCGGTGAGGCAAAAGTTACGCCGGAAAGCACCAAGTACATGGTGGGCACGGCGTACGAGGGCGAAAGCGAAACAAAGATGGAAGGCGATAACCTGATCATCCATACCACGACCGCCGCGGGGCTGTCCGAGCAGACCCATAAGACCGTAATGGCTATGGAGGCCGGTATGGCATTGTTGGCAGGCGGCGGTGAGCATGTGGGCAAGGCGCTGGAAGGCCTGGGGGATGCTGCGAACCGGGGTCCCGATGGAACTTCGGTTGGTGTTTCCATAGGCGGCAGCGGGAACCGTTACGAGACAGGCAGCCATGTGAACGTGAACGCCTGGAATGCGGTAGTTGCTGTTGGCGCTAAACGGGAGTTGAAGCAAGGCGCACTGGAATACGGTGTCTTCGGTGAATACGGCAAAGGCAGTTATAAACTGTACAATGACGACGGCGGCAAGGGTGACGGTGACGCCCATTACGCAGGCGGCGGCCTGATGGTTAAGTGGACAAACAAGCATGATGTATATGCGGAGGCAAGCTTCCGTCTGGGCCGCATGAGCGACAGCGCCGACAACATCCTGGAAGGCGGCGGGAACAAATACGGGTATGATGTTCACGCCAACTATTACGGCGCCCATGTGGGCATTGGCAAGGTCTTTAATTATAAAGGCGGGAAGAGCCTGGACGTGTACGGCAAGTACTTCTACACGAAGCGTGACGGTGTGGAATACGATGCCAAGCAGCATTACAATCTGGACAGCGTAGCCAGCAGTGTGCTGCGAATCGGCGCCCGGTATGGTACTACAGATAAGAAGTGGAACTGGTACGGCGGCCTGGCCTACGAATACGAATTTGACGGAGAGGCAAAAGGCACGGTCAATGGAACAGAGATTCGTGCGGCCAGCATCAAGGGCAGCAGCGTGCGAGGTGAGTTCGGTATGCGGATGGATGCCACGAAGGACAATCCGTGGCGGACAGACATCAGCATCTACGGTTACGGCGGCAAGCACCGCGGCTTTGGCGGTAGTGTGAACGTAGCGTATACGTTCTAAAGGAAGTGTTAGTGGCAAAAACAAGAATGCCATGTAAAAGGGACAAACACTACCCTATATAATATGAAGAAAGAGGAGTGGGGATTTCCCATTCCTCTTTTTAAGTGCATAGCCAGGGATTTTCGCGTCGGCGCAGTGGCAGCTTTCCCGAACAAAGCAATAAAATGAACGAAAGAAGTGCTATCTGGAGACAGACAATTAAGCTGTCTATATTTATAACAGAAAGCAGGCTGGAAAGCCGCGTCATTATTGGAGTTGCGAAAAAAGTCCGGTCACTGAAGTGACCGGAAGGATAAAATGAAGGTCCTGTAATAATCTATAAAACTTGAATATGTTTTTCTCTTTCAATTATAATCACGCAGACAAATTAACTCTCCTGAATTTCAATTAGAAACAGTTGACAAAACGAACTTCTGTTTGTATAATACTTACAGGAAAGTTCTCGACGAATACAGGAGGTTAATTATGGCAGGTATTTCAAACGATAAATTACGGGCGCTGGACAGCGCCATGCGGCAGATTGAAAAGGATTTTGGAAAAGGTTCCATCATGCGTCTGGGCGAAGCCAGCGCCAAGATGAATGTGGAAACCATTCCCACCGGCGCGTTGTCGCTGGACATTGCCTTAGGGGTAGGCGGCATTCCCCGGGGACGTGTGGTAGAGATTTACGGACCGGAGTCTTCCGGCAAAACGACCGTTGCCCTGCATATGATTGCAGAGGCCCAGAAGATGGGCGGCTATGCGGCGTTTATTGACGCGGAACATGCATTGGATCCGGATTACGCGCGTCGTTTAGGCGTAGACGTTGACAATCTGCTGATCTCCCAGCCGGACAACGGGGAGCAGGCGCTGGAAATCTGTGACGCGCTGGTGCGCAGCGGCGCCATTGATATCATCGTCATCGACTCCGTGGCGGCCCTGGTGCCCCGGGCGGAAATCGAAGGGGAGATGGGTGACAGCCATGTAGGTCTGCAGGCCCGCCTCATGAGTCAGGCCCTGCGCAAACTGACAGGCATCATTGCCAAATCCAAATGCGCCACCATCTTTATCAACCAGATTCGCGAAAAGGTGGGCATCATGTTCGGCAATCCCGAAACCACCACCGGCGGACGGGCACTGAAATTCTACTCTACCATCCGTATGGAAGTGCGCAAGGTGGAAGTCATTAAAAACGGCAATGATGTGATTGGGTCCCGCACCCGTATCAAAGTGGTCAAGAACAAAGTGGCCCCACCCTTTAAACAGGCAGAGTTCGATATCATGTACGGGCAGGGGATCTCCCGGACCGGCTGCCTGGTGGACCTGGGCGTGGATCTGGAAATTTTGCAGAAGAGTGGCGCCTGGTTCTCATACGGCGACGTACGCATCGGACAGGGCCGGGAAAAAGCCAAGGAGTTTTTGCGGGATAACCCGGAAGTGGCAGCGGAAGTGGAAGCCAAAATCCGCGAGCTGACTGTCAATAAACTGATTGCACCGAAGGATGCAGAAGGAGTAGCGGCAGATGTTCCGGAACGCCAGCAAATCCCTGACAACCAGTGATGAAGTTTACGAATATGCGTTAAGCCTGCTGGACCGGCGGGAACACGGTGAAAAGGAACTGGTGCAGAAGCTGAAACGGCGTTGTCCTTCTTCTGAACTGATTCGTGAGACCGTGGCAAAGCTGAAAGAATATGATCTGCTGAACGAAGAACGGTACGCCAGACGTGTTTTTGAATCCTGGCGTGCCAGGAAGGTTTACGGCAGATTGCACCTGCAGGCGGAACTCATAAAAAAGCAGGTGAGTGAAGCATATATTCCTGTCATCCTGGACATGCTGAGCGAAGAAGAAGAATCATGGCGCGTGCAGGCAGCGTACCGGCAGATTGCGGCCAGGCGCGATAAAAAATATGACTGCACGACGGAAAAAGGAATGGCGGCACTGGCGCGATATTTCTCCGCCAGAGGGTTCGGCCCTTCCATGATCCGCCTGGGCCTGGCTTTGGCCAAAGAAGAAGCCGGGACAGTGTGGCAGGAAAAATAGTTGTGTGATTCGTAAACAGTTATTTAAGGGAAACGCATAAGATTTGAATATTTGTGCGATGCAACGGCAAGCGTGCGGTCAGATCAAATGTCAGCAGCGATTTTCCTTAAAGGAATCGCATATGAAATGAACCTGCGCGATGCAGTTGCAAGCGCATAATAAGATTATGCATAAGCAATGGTTCCTTACTAATTATTAAAGTAATGCACGATCCCCAAAAAATCCAGGTCGGTAAATCAGTGTATTTCATGATTGCCGCCTTGACTTTTTGGGGATTTTTCATTACAATTATAGTTGCCAATCGTGTAAGTAAAATTAATCAGTATTTCCTATAATTAAAAAGTAGTATTTCACGAGGCGAACCACCGTATCGGTTGCCTTATTTTTATGTCGTAAACGAAGGAGGTGAGAGAAAATTTTCGAAACAGTGATTGCTGCAGTTGTAGCTTTGGCCGTTGGCGGAGGCGCAGGTTATGTGTTGCGCAAGAATGTGGCGGAAGGCAAGCTGGCCACAGCGGAAGAAAAAGCGAACCGCATGATCAAAGAAGCCGAAGAAACAATTGAAGCAAAGAAAAAAGAATCCTTAATGGAAGCTAAGGATGAGATTCATCGTTTACGTTCCGATATGGAACGTGAAAATAAAGAACGGCGCAACGATCTGCAAAGACAGGAACGCCGTCTGGTACAGAAAGAGGAAAATCTGGACCGCAAGATTGAGGCTTTCGAAAAGAAAGAAGAAAATCTTACAGTAAAAGAATCCAAACTGAATGCTGCACAGGAAAAGGTCGACGCCCTTTACCAGAGACAGTTGCAGGAACTGGAACGGTTATCCGGTTTAAGCAGCGAAGACGCGAAGCAGGAACTGCTGGCTGCAGTCCGCGACGATGTACAGCATGACACTGCCGTTATGATCAAGGAAATGGAACAGCGCGCGAAAGAAGAGGCTGATAAAAAGGCCCGGGACATCATCGCGCTGGCCATCCAGCGCTGTGCTGCCGATCAGGTGGCGGAGACTACGGTTTCCGTAGTGGGTCTGCCCAATGATGAAATGAAAGGCCGTATCATCGGCCGGGAAGGCAGAAACATCCGTACGCTGGAAACCCTGACAGGCATTGATCTGATTATCGATGATACCCCGGAAGCAGTTATTATTTCCGGTTTTGACCCCGTACGCCGGGAAGTTGCCCGCATTGCCCTTGAAAAGCTCATCAATGATGGACGGATTCATCCGGCCCGTATCGAAGAAATGGTTGAAAAAGCCCAGAAAGAAGTTGAGCAGAATATCAAGGAAGCCGGCGAACAGGCAACCTTTACCGTTGGAGTCAACGGTCTGAGACCAGAGCTTATCAAATTGCTGGGACGCCTGAAATACCGTACCAGCTACGGACAGAATGTGCTGAATCATTCCATTGAAGTGGCGCAGCTGGCCGGCATTATGGCCTCTGAATTAGGCGTGGATGTTACATTGGCGAAACGTGCAGGCCTCCTGCATGATATTGGCAAGGCGATTGACCACGAAATGGAAGGTTCCCACGTGGAGCTGGGCGTGGAAGTTGCCAAGAAGTTCCGTGAGTCCGGATTTGTAATCAACGCAATCGGTTCCCATCACGGGGACATTGAACCTAATTGCGTGGAATCTGTACTGATTGCCGCTGCTGACGCGGTATCTGCTGCCCGTCCGGGCGCCCGCAGAGAGACTCTGGAAAGTTACCTGAAACGACTGACACGATTGGAAGAGATTTCCGAATCCTTTGACGGTGTGGAGAAGTGCTATGCTGTTCAGGCTGGCCGCGAGATCCGCATCATGGTTAAACCCGAAGTCATTGATGATACGAAAGCCGTTTTACTGGCCCGCGATATCTCCAAGAAGATTGAGGAAGAAATGGAATATCCCGGACAGATCAAAGTGGTCATCATTCGTGAGACACGGGCTGTTGACTATGCGAAGTAAATATATGGCTGCGTACCGCAAGGCTCGCAGCCATTTTTTAAAAGAGTTTACGAAAAGAATTCGTACAGTTGTTTTGCGACGATTGCTGCTGCGTTTTGTATGCAGTCCCAGTTTGCCTGACATTTGATTTTGAAAATTACGCTTTATTTATTGAGCGATAACCATAAAAACTTGGTTTCAGTTTTAGTTGATGAGAGGTGGAAACATATGCGTATACCGGGAGCTGGCGGAGTCCAGGATATTCGTATTTATGAAGTGGCGTTCCAGGATGCCTGGGAGCTGATTTTTGATTGCCTGAACGATATCGGCATTGATGTGGATGAACGGGATGAAGAGCATCACGTGATTCACGGGCACAAACGGAAAAAATATTTTGACGTTACCCTGCAGGACATGGGGGACGGTGCAGTGCAGCTGTTCTTTGACCAGCATAAAAAATACATTGAGGTGTACACCTGGAAACCGGATTACAGTGATGTGGACGCGTTTTACAAACTGTATGAGCAGCGCCTCATCGAGATGAAGGCGTTCATCCGTTGCACCAGCTGCGGGCACAAGGTGAGGGCTAACACAAAGTTCTGTCCGGAATGCGGCACGCGGATCAACTTCAATGAAGACGTGATTGATAATTCGGATGAGAAGAAGAGTATTTTTGATTCTATTTTCCGGAGTGATGATTAACCTTAAAAAGTACAAGTAACACTGCAGCCGGTAAGGCATCGCAAAACCGTTCGCGTTTGCTATTTCATGGGCTTATTTGCCTTTGGCTTCGAAACTCGGGCTTCGCCCTCAGACAGTCTCGCCACGACGGCAAATTTCACCTCATGAAATATCGTAAACGTTCACGATGTTTTACGTATGCCTTACCGGCTGCAGTAGTTTTTAGCCTTTAAAGTATTTCCTTACACAACGTTTTTTTGTCGTTGTTAATTTGTTAGGAGTTATTCTGTTTCTTAGGAAACACAAAAGCTTTAAAACGAAAAGTGCAAAATAGAAAAACTATAAAACAAAAGCTAAAAAACAAAAAAGCTGCTCTTCGTAGAGAACAGCTCATTGTATCATTTCTGATTATGCGCGGGTAACTTTGCCGGAACGCAGGCAACGGGTGCAGACATTCACGCGTTTCACTTCGCCGTCAACGATAGCCCGTACAGTTTGTACATTGGGTTTCCATGCAGCTTTGGTGTGACGGTTGGAATGGCTGACGTTGTTGCCGGACATGATGCCCTTACCGCATACTTCACAAATATGTGCCATTTGGTTCGACCTCCTTCACAGAATCAGCATATAGCTACTCATTAAAATTTAACATGAGTATATTACCACAAGTGGCATTGAAAAGCAAGCATTTTTCAAAAATGTCAAAGAAAAAAGTAGAAATAGTGCTATAATCAAAATATATTTAATGCAGAAAGGACGGGAAGGCATGGAAAATTGGTGGCAGAAACCGATTACGGCCTTAAAGGGAATCGGTTCCAAACGTGCGGAAGCGTTTGCCCGTCTGGAGATTGTAACCATCGGGGACTTGCTGAATTATTATCCCCGGCTGGACAGTTATGTTGATTATTCTCATCTGGCAACTATACGCGAATTAAAAACGGACGGCAGCCGCCAGATTTTTGAAGCGGAAGCCCTGCGTGCGGTGGAGAGGGTGTCCGGGGGCGGACGTCGCTACGCGGTCATTACCGTAAAAGATGAAAGCGGGTATGCGGAAATTTTTCTGTTCGGCGCCCAGCGTTTTCAGGCCCGGCGCTTTAAAGCGGGCAGCCGCATTCTGGTGACGGGCCGGGTGAAGCCGGGGCGCACCGCCAAAGCAGTGAGCGAAGTGTTGCTGCAGTTTTGTGATGAAGAAAGCCTGGATAAATCGGTAGGGATTCTACCTGTTTATAACTTAACGGAGTCACTGACCCAGCAAAATCTCCGGGCGGCGGTACGGCAGGCGTTGCAGCTGGCGAAGGAGTACGGGTTGCCGGAAACCATACCGGACAGCATTTGCAGGCAATACGGATTCTTATCACGCATCGAAGCGGTGAGCAACATTCATTTTCCGGAAAGTGCAGCGCATTTCCGCGCGGCGAAAAAGCGTCTGGTGTATGAAGAACTGTTTTTGCTTCAGTGCGGGCTGATGCTGAACCAGGAGCACAATCACGACGGACGGCCGGGCGTTAAACTGGCCCGGGACGGGAAGCTGGTGCAAAAGGTTTTGCAGAATCTTCCTTTTACGTTGACCGGGGCCCAGCAAAAAGCCTGGGCAGATATTTCCGGCGACATGGAAGATGTGAAGCCTATGCATCGCCTGCTGCAGGGCGACGTGGGCAGCGGTAAGACTGTCATTGCGGCCCTGGGGCTGGCAAAAGCTGCGGAAAACGGATTTCAGGGCTGCATCATGGCGCCTACGGGCATTTTGGCCCAGCAGCATCTGGAAACGCTGACAGAATTTTTTAAAGATACCGATATTACGATAAAAATACTGACAAGCAACACCAAAGCGGCAGAGCGCCGTGAAATCTTGCAGGAACTGGCGGAAGGCACGCTGAACGTGTTGGTGGGCACCCACGCGTTGCTGCAGGATGACGTGGTCTTCGCCCATCTGGCGTTAGTGGTGACGGACGAGCAGCACCGCTTCGGCGTGAACCAGCGGGCGGCGCTGGTGAATAAATCGGACTACGCGCCGGACGTGCTGATTATGACGGCCACGCCCATTCCCCGTACCTTGGCGCTGACGGTCTATGGCGATGTGGAAACTTCTGTGATGCGGGGCATGCCCCCGGGGCGGAAGGCCGTGGAAACCTTATGCTACACCGGCGACATGCGGCAGAAAGTTTATGCCGGCATGGTTCGGCAGATTGAAGCGGGGCGGCAGGTGTATGTGGTGTGCGCTTCCATTGAGGAATCGGAAGCTATGGAAGGCATTCGCAGCGTGAACGATGTGTATGCCGAACTGAAAAAGACCTGGCTGAAGAACATTCCCTGCGGTCTGCTCCACGGCAAGTTAAAGCCTGCGGAAAAGGACGAAATTATGGAAGCCTTTGCGGCAGGGAAACTGAAATGTCTTGTGACTACGACTGTTATTGAAGTAGGCGTCAATGTGCCAAACGCCACCCTGATGATCGTGGAGAACGCGGACCGGTTCGGCCTGGCCCAGCTGCATCAGCTGCGGGGACGGGTAGGCCGGGGCGACAAACAGTCCTATTGCGTGTTGCTGACGGACAATCAGGAGCAGGACAACCTGGCCCGCTTAACGGTACTGCACAATTCCAACGACGGCTTTGAACTGGCCCAGCGGGATTTGGAACTGCGGGGCGCGGGGCAGCTGTTCGGCCTGCGACAGCACGGCTTGCCGGATTTGCGCCTGGCTGATATACTGAGAGACACGGACGTGCTGTTGGCGGCCCGCAAAGACGCAGCCCGGGCCCTGGCGCAGCCGGAGTTGCGGAAAGAAATGCTGAAAGGCGCCGCCAATCTGTTTGACAGCCGCTTTGCCGGAATTTTTAATTCGTAATGTTTTATAAAATGAAGACGATCTGGCCGCATTTTTTGAAAAAATGAATTCTGATTTTTCATAAAATGTTGCAGCGTTTTGCAATTTTCCATCCAATGTTGTAAATAAAAACAAGAAAGAAGAACTTTCATGTCAGAAGAAAAAAAGAAGTGGTATCAGGATCCGGACGGGGTAACCAAGATTGCGGCCCTTGTGCTGCTGCTGGTATTGCTGCTGTGCCTGAACCTGTTTGCCGGCGAAGTGTTACACAAAGCAGGCCGGCTTGCAGTCAGTGGCAACGTGAAAGCGCTGGCGGAATACCTGCGTTCCTTCGGTCCCTGGGCCATCTTCATCAGCTTTTTTATTGATGTGCTCATCAATGCGGGCAGTATCTTTCCCTCTATCTTTTTGTCAACCGCCAACGGCCTGATTTTCGGCCTGCCCCTGGGTATCGCCGTGTCCTGGCTGGCGGAGACCACCGGCGTGGTGCTGAGCTTCCTGCTGATGCGTTTCTTCTTCCGCAACACGGCGGAAAAACTGATCCGCAAAGCCAACCGTCTGCAGGATATTGACAAGGCCAGTGAAAAGAACGGCATCATCTGGATGACCTTCGCCCGGGCGCTACCGTATTTTCCGTCCGGCATCCTTACTGCCGTCGGCGCCCTGAGCCGCATGAGCACAAGAGACTACATCATCGCCAACCTCATCGGCAAATTTCCATCCACCGCACTGGAAGTGGTCATCGGTCACGACGTGGTACACTTCCGGGAGAGCATGGTGCGCTTAACCGTTCTTGTAATCGTGGTGGCTGTGGTATTTTATATCGGGAAGAAGAAGCTGTTTAAAGACTGATGATTCCTGAAACAATTCTTGAAACAAAACCTGAGGGATTTTCTGCTTCCACAATGTCCCTGTGCTTTTTCGTTTCAAAAGTGCACAAACGATTTATAAAAAGATATAAAACTTGATAAATCCTGAAAAGAGTTGTTCGTTACCTTTCTCTTGCGTTTGTCTTTGATTTCGTGTATACTGAATGTGTGTACTTACGGTATGTACACACGAAAGGAGGAGATTCTCATGACAACCACAAGAATTTTTCAGAACGGAAACAGCCAGGCGTTGAGAATTCCGCAGGAGTTAAGAACAGATAAAAAGGAATACTATATCAGTAAAATCGGGGAGATTTATATAGCGTATCCGGCAGATGACCCGTGGGCTCCGGTCCGGCAGGTGATCGGTACTTTTCCGGAAGATTATATGACTGACAGGGAACAGCCTTCCTGGAATACCGTTCCCCCGCGGGAGGCTCTCTAATGTACCTATTGGATACCAATATCTGCATCTATTTTATGAAAAACATTTACCCTGACCTGACAGAAAAGCTGCTTTCCCTGGATCCGTCTTCTGTCCTGATTTCTTCCGTCACCGTTTTTGAACTTGAATACGGTGCGGAAAAGAGCAACTGGGGAGAAAAGAACAGACAGAAGCTGTCGCTTTTCCTGGCGCCGTTCAACATCGTCCCGTTTACCGTTGATGACGCAGTGATTGCCGGAAGGATACGCGGTTATCTTGAGAAGCAGGGGACGCCCATCGGCCCTTATGACATCCAGCTTGCTGCTCAGGCTTTTACAAGGGACGTCACTCTCATTACACACAACACCGGCGAGTTCAGCCGTGTTCCAAACCTGAAGGTGGAAGACTGGATCGTCAGGCCGTGATTTTGAAGAAGTCCTTTTCTTAATATTATTCTAAAAAGACAATTAAACGTTACAGTTTTTCCGCCAAATCCGGGAACACGCTTAACGAGCGTTTTAAAATTCCGTGAGTGTAGGCGATGCACAGTCCGTAGTTAGTCATGGGTACGTTCTGGTCCGCAGCGCAGCGGTACCGATACTGCATTTCCCGTTCGTTCAGCATACAGCCGCCGCAGTGGATAATCAGTTTGTACAGGGACAGGTCGGTGGGGAATTCCGTGCCGCTGGTCCAGGAAAAGTTAAAATGCTTTCCGGTAAAATCCTGAATCCATTTCGGCAGCTTTTCCGTGCCGATGTCGCCGCACTGGCGGTGATGGGTACAGCCTTCGGAAATCAGAATACGGTCGCCGTCATGCAGTTGTTTCAGGGCCGCCACGCCCAGCACGGCCTGTTCCAGATTACCTTTGTGACGGGCCATTAAAATAGAAAAAGAGGTAAGCTTAATTTCCTGCGGCACCGCCTGATTGACTTTACCGAATGCCTGGCTGTCGGTGATGACCATCGCCGGCGGCCTTTTCATATTTTTTAGTGCGCTGCCCACATGGTTTTCCTTTGTGATGACAGCTACGGCATCGCTGTCGATGATGTCGCGGATGGTCTGCTGCTGGGGCAGAATGAGACGGCCTTTGGGTGCGGCGCTGTCAATGGGCGTTACCAGTAGTACCTGATCTTCCGGCTTGAGTAAATCGGCACAGATGGGGAAAGGCGCTTTCTTTTGGGGCACCAGATGGGCTAACAGTTCTTTCAGTTCTTTGATATTTTTCCCCGTAGTGGAGCTGACGGAAATTAGCGGAATGGAGGAGGTAATAGCGTTAATTTTTGCATCCGGTGCAGCATTGCCCTGCATTGTGTTTTGCTTTGCTTCCCTGGCGGCCTTTTCTTGCGTTTCGTTTGGCTTAAATTGTTTTGATGCAGTTGTTTCTGAAACGTTGGCTTCGTTTTTCTCTGCCACATCCGCTTTCGTAAACACAACCACGCAGGACAGTTCCTTGTCCTGGATGCGCTGCAGCATTTTTAAATCTTCGTCTGTAATGCCGGCGGTGCTGTCGATGACCAGGATGGCGATGTCGGTTTTGTTTAACACCTGCAAAGATTTCTGCACGCGAAGCTGTCCCAGTTCGCCGCTGTCGTCGATG
Source organism: uncultured Succiniclasticum sp. (assembly GCF_902793885.1). Taxonomy (NCBI): domain Bacteria; kingdom Bacillati; phylum Bacillota; class Negativicutes; order Acidaminococcales; family Acidaminococcaceae; genus Succiniclasticum; species uncultured Succiniclasticum sp. Next base: position 13,278 of record NZ_CADBFF010000019.1, on the reverse strand, counting down.
CCGGCGGTGTCCATCATCAACACCGGGCCTAAGGGCAACAGTTCCATGGCTTTCAATACCGGGTCGGTGGTGGTGCCCGGCACGTCTGCCACCACCGCCAGTTTCTGCCCGGTCAGGGCGTTGATCAGACTGGACTTGCCTGCATTGCGTTTTCCGAATAAACCGATATGGACCCGTTCACCTGCCGGGGTTGCGTTTAAACTGCTCATGATTTCTCCTTTTCTGTCAGGTTACATATCCGAAAAATATAAAGATTGTACCTATTTAATACAAAAAGCATATTGCAATATTTCTCAAGATATTGTATAGTATAGCGTGTTTGCTTACAACATTATAACATGTGTTGGCAAATCAACAATAGGATAAGAGAATTCTGTTTCAGATAGTTTGTAAAGCGTGCTGATGGTTACAAAGGCGCTTTGAAAGTGTTTGCGTAACACATCGGTCAGGTAAAAAATATATGGAAAGAGAAACGGGCAGCAACAAAAAACTGAAGATACTGATTATGTCCGCCCCCATCGGCAGCGGCCACCGGATGGCTGCCGTTGCGCTGGAGGAAGCGTTGCTGCGCCTGAAAAACGTAGAAGTGGTGCAGGGGAACGTGTTTGATTTCTTTCCCTCCGTCATCGGAAAAGCGTTTCTGAATTTTTACGGAACCGTTCTGAAATTTTGCCCGTTCCTTTATGAACTGTCCTACCGCTGGAGTAACCAGGGCGGCGGTTCCCTGTGGATGCGTAATCTGCTCAACGGAATTTTGCTTCGCCTGGGCAAAGCATTTATTGAAGCGGTTAAGCCGGATGTGGTGTTCAGCACCCACGCGACGCCAACGGGGATACTCTCATTGTACAAGCAGAAGTACGACCCGGATTTGTGGCTGGGCGTCGTGATAACCGATTTTACGGTGCATCGCTGGCTTGTGTGTCCTGGGGTGGACGCTTATTTTGTGGCGGATGAAAAACTGTTTGGACAGATAAACGATGCTGCGGAACATTGCGACGTGAAGGCTGATGTTTCTGGTTCCTGTTCCGGTGACAACAATGGCAAACCGCAGGCAGAAAATGAAAAACAACCGGAAGCAGCCCCTGCGCTTTTTGCCAGCGGCATTCCGGTTCGCAGCGGGTTTGCGTTGCAAAATACCGTTGCGGAGTCGCGAACCGCTGTACGAAAAAAATACGGCTGGCCCGAGGATGCGTTTGTCTGTCTGTTAGCCGGCGGCGGGGGCGGTATGCTTCCGATGGAAGAAATTGTGCGGAGCCTGTTGGCCAGACAGTCTGAACCGGTTCATATTGTGGCGGTTACCGGGCATAATGATACGTTGCGGAAAAAACTGGAAGCCCTGTGCCACACGTTTACAAATCATTCTGTGGCTGCTGGCGCGGAAGATGAAACAATGCAGTCCCGCCTGCAGGTCCTTGGTTTTACAGACTGTATGCCGCAGCTGATGCAGGCGGCGGACGTGGTCGTTACCAAGGCGGGGGGAATTTCCCTGGCCGAGTGTCTGGCCTGCGGGGCCAACCTGTTGATTTATCGGCCGCTGCCCGGGCAGGAGCAGGGGAACACTGCGTTTTTGCAAAATGAATACGGCGTTGCGGCGGTAACGGACCTCCGCCAGTTGACAGAATATCTGGAACAGGTACGGACGGTTCCGGTTCCGGAGCGGCTGCGCCGGCAGGAACAGCAGAAAGCGTTGTACGGTCACCCGGAGGCAGCGCAGCAGATTGCGGAGTTCACGGTTTCGCTGCATCGCTGCTGACCGTTGGCTGCAAAACACAGCAGCGTGTTTGTTCCCTGTTTCCAAACGTTGTACTCCCTTCCGTTCTATTACTGCTTTTTTACTATTTAATGAAGAAAAATGAAAAACACATTGACTTTATGATAGCGGTTGTGCTATGTATATTAAAGTAACATTAAAAATGAATATGGAAAAAAAGGGCACCCAAATTTAAGAAAAGAGGCGGTTTTATGGAAAACTATTACTGGGCTGCACTGGGAGCTGCCAAAGGAATTGGCACGGCGCGATTACTGGCGCTGGTCAAGGCTTTTGGCAGCGCACAGAATCTGTATGAAGCGGAGGAAGCGGACATTCTCGCAACGGGAATTGTTTCTGAAAAAAGCGCTGCGCAGTTTGCGGAATGCAGAAAGGACAACGGGGACCTTCCGGAAAAGCTGCGGGAGCAGTGTGAGAGGTTGGGTATTTCTGTTGTGCCTGTAACCGGTCCGGAGTATCCGGAACGGTTGAAGCAGATTCTGCGTCCGCCTGTGGTTTTGTTTGTAAAGGGAACCTTGCCGGACTGTCGTTACAGCATCGGCATGGTAGGATCCCGTCTGGCAGATGCGTATGGCACAAAGGTGGCAACTGCTTTTGGCAAAGCACTGGCAGCCGCCGGTGTGGTGGTTGTCAGCGGAGGCGCGAAAGGAATTGATTCGGCCTCCCATGCGGGAGCGCTGCAGGGCGGAGGAAAAACTGTCGCCGTGCTGGGCTGCGGTGTGGATGTGGTGTATCCCCATACAAACGCAAAATTATTTGCGGCCATTGCGGAGAACGGGGCGCTTGTGTCCGAATATCCGCCCGGAACACAGCCGGAACGGTATCATTTCCCGGAACGCAACCGGATCATCAATGGCATCAGTCAGGGCGTGGTACTGGTACAGGCTGCGGCCCGGAGCGGGGCGCTGATTACGGCGGAGTTTGCCATGGACGAAGGACGCGAAGTGTTCTGTGTTCCCGGCAATATTTTTACGGATAAAAGCGCCGGGCCTCACAAATTGATCAAAGCCGGAGCCCGTCTGGTGGATTCCCCGAACGAGATTCTGGAGGAACTGTTCCCGGAGTTAAGCGGCAGCGTGCATTCCAATCTGTTTTCCGGCTGCAGTGACGCGGTGCCGTTACGTAAATGCCCGGAGGCCCACCGGAAAATTCTGGACTTGCTGACACAGGGACCGCTGACGCTGGAACAGATCGTGAATGCGTCGGGCTTCAGTATCGGGGAGGCCAGCGTTATGCTGCTGGAGATGCAGATGATGGGCTTTGTGCAGATGAATCCGGCGCAACAGTATTTCTGTAGCTGATGACGAAGTGTTCCTAACTGCCGGTACCGGTTACAATGTTCAAAGCCTGCTTGGTCATCGAACAAACTCATTTAATCAGCGTTTCCTTAAATCTGGTTATTACCCAATATTTTATTACGGGAGGAAATATGAAAAAGAACTTGATTATTGTAGAATCACCGACCAAATCAAAGACGATTTCCAGGTTTTTAGGTAAAAATTATGCAGTGAAGGCATCCATGGGTCATTTGCGCGATCTGCCCAAGAGCACGCTGGGCGTGGATGTGGAGCATGATTTTACACCGAAGTACATCAATATCCGCGGCAAGGGCGACCTAATCCGCGAGTTAAAAGCAGAAGCCGCCAAAGCGGATAAAGTGTATCTGGCAACTGACCCTGACCGGGAAGGGGAAGCCATCAGCTGGCACCTGGCCCATATCCTGGGTCTGGATGATAAATCCCCCTGCCGGATTGAGTTCCATGAAATTACGTCCGGCGCCGTGAAGGAAGCGTTAAAGCATCCCCGTTCCATCAATATGTCGATGGTGGACGCGCAGCAGACCCGCCGGATCATCGACCGTCTCGTCGGTTACAAACTGAGCCCGCTGCTGTGGCGTAAGGTGCGCAAAGGCTTAAGCGCTGGCCGCGTACAGTCCGTAGCGGTTAAAATCATTGCTGACCGTGATAAGCAGATTGACGAATTTGTTCCGGAAGAGTTCTGGACCATCAGGGCAAAGCTTCGTGAAGAAGCCAAAGCTCCGCTGTTTGATGCAGAAGCAACCAAGAAAAACGGCCTGAAGCTGGAAGTACACAATGCACAGGAAGCTATGGCGGTAGAAGCTGACCTGAAAGAGGCCGCCTACAAAGTGGAAGCTGCGTTCCGCAAGACGGTATCCCGCCGCGCGCTGCCGCCTTTCACTACCAGCACCTTGCAGCAGGAAGCTTCCCATAAACTGAATTTCACGACCCGCCGCACGATGATGGTGGCCCAGCAGTTGTATGAAGGTGTTACCATCGGCAAAAGTTCTGCCGGTCTGATTACCTATATGAGAACGGACTCCACCCGGCTGTCGGAAGAGGCTGTGGCATCCACCCGCGAGCTGGTTACACAGCTTTTCGGCGCTGAATACTGCCCGGAGAAACCCAATGTTTTCACCAATAAGAGAAACGCGCAGGATGCCCACGAGGCGATCCGTCCTACGTCTGTTGCACGGACGCCTTCCGAAATGGAACCGTACCTGACGAAAGAGCAGTTCCGTCTTTATAAACTGATCTGGGACCGTACCATGGCCAGCCAGATGACACCGGCCGAGTACGAACAGACGACGCTGACCATCGGGGCAGGCGCTTATGAATTAAAAGCCACCGGTTCGGTCATGACCTTTGACGGTCATCTGCGTCTGGCGGATAAAAAAGAACTGAACGCAGAGAAACAGGCGGAGGTTCCGTTTATTAAATCCGGCACCGTATTGACCTTACATAAAGTTTTGCCCGGTGAACAGCATTTTACCGAGCCTCCGGCCCATTACACAGAAGCTTCCCTGGTCAAGAAGATGGAAGAGGAAGGCATCGGACGTCCTTCTACCTATTCGCCGATTATCCAGACGATCCAGACCCGGGGATATGTGGCGCGGGAAGGCAAGAAGCTGATGGCTACGGAACTGGGCATCAAAGTGGCGGATATGCTCACAGGGCATTTTGGTGATATCATCAATATTCCGTATTCGGCCCACATGGAAAATGAACTGGATGCCATTGCGGCCCACCAGGTGGAAAAGGAAAAGACACTGGCTGATTTTTATAAACCCTTTGAACAGTTGCTGGAAGAAGCGGACCGGGTGATTCCCAAGGATCCGCCTCCGCTGCAGTTAAGCGGAGAAAAATGCGAGCTGTGCGGCAAGGATATGGTCATTCGTGAAGGCCGGTTCGGCAAGTTCCAGGCCTGCTCCGGTTTCCCCCAGTGTCATAATACGAAACCGCTGCTGGTAAAAATCGGCGTGCCCTGTCCGAACTGCGGCGGTGAGGTAACACAGCGGCGGACAAAGACGGGTCGCGTGTTCTATGGCTGCGAGCATTATCCTGTCTGTGAGTTTACCTCCTGGGACAGACCTACCGAAAAACCCTGTCCGGTCTGCGGAAAGCAGTTGCTGGAACGGGTGGAAGGAAATGGAAAAGTAAAATACTTCTGTTCTGACCCGGCTTGCACGAATGCAGCGCCGAAGCGGGTTGGACGCAGGAAAAAGGTGACGACTGCTTCGCTTATGGAAGCGGAAAACGGCGTGGCTGCTGAAAAGACGAAAAAAACTAAAACCCGCAGAAAATCCGCCAAAGCAAAAACGGCCGGAACGAAAAAACGGGGCAGGAAGCCAGCCGTTAAAAAAGCGGAAGAATAAGAACCGGCATGGTAAGAATATGTTGGCAGGACAACAGTGAGAAAACTTCTTTTTCTCACTGTTTGTGCCGCCGGCTGACGACGAAATGGAGAACCTATGACAGAACCTATCTTTCCGGACCTGCCGGTGCATGTGATCGGGGCAGGACTTGCCGGCAGTGAAGCAACCTGGCAGATTGTGCGCCGGGGTATTCCGGTAATTTTGCATGAAATGCGGCCGGGAACAACCAGTCCGGCTCATAAAACCGAATATTTTGCGGAACTGGTCTGCAGCAATTCCTTCCGGGCCGGCAATGTGGAAAACGCGGTAGGGCTTCTGAAAGAAGAGATGCGCCGTCTGGATTCCCTCATCATGAAGGCTGCGGACGCTAACCAGGTTCCTGCGGGAGGCGCACTGGCTGTGGACCGGGAACTGTTCGCCAAAGCAGTGACAACTTTTATTCGGGAACATCCGCTGGTCACGGTGATGGAAGAAGAAGTAACCGAGCCGGAGAATCTGGAAGGCATCGTTATTTTTGCCAGCGGTCCCCTGACTTCCCCGGCGCTGAGCGAGGCAATCCAGCGCATCATCAAGGCGGAATATCTGCATTTCTTTGATGCGGCGGCGCCCATTGTGGAAGGGGATTCACTGAATTACGATATTATTTACCGCGCGTCCCGGTATGACAAAGGGGAGGCCGCGTATCTCAACTGTCCCTTTTATACAAAGGAAGAGTACCTTGCGTTTTATGAAGCACTGAAAGCGGCGGAAACCGCTGAGATCAAAGATTTTGAGCATAATGTGTTTGAAGGCTGTATGCCCATTGAGGAGATGGCGTACCGGGGCGAGGATACCATGCGTTTCGGTCCGCTGAAGCCCATCGGCTTACGGGATCCCCGGAATGGAAAAGAAGCGTATGCGGTGGTACAGCTGCGGCAGGACAACGCGGCAGGGACGCTGTACAATCTGGTCGGTTTTCAGACCCATCTGAAATGGCCGGAACAGAAACGGGTGTTCCGTATGATTCCCGGCTTGGAAAATGCGGAATTTGTGCGCTACGGCGTGATGCACAAAAATACATACCTGAATTCCCCGAAACTGCTGAATGCGGATTTCCGGCTGCGGACAAATCCCCGGTTCTTTTTTGCCGGACAGATGACAGGGGTGGAAGGGTATGTGGAATCGGCAGCTTCCGGCTTAATGACCGGTATTCAGGCGGTCTGTGCGTTAAAAGGGCTGCCTCCGGTTGAGTTCCCGGACATTACGGCTATGGGTGCGCTGGCTCATTACATCAGCAATCCGGCGGTTACGGATTTCCAACCTATGAATGTGAATTACGGGATCATGCCGGCCCTGGAAAAACGGGTGCGCAAGAGAAGATTCCGGAACGAGCTGCTGTCCCGGAGGGCATTGGATGCTTTTGCACAGGTGATTGCCCGGTGTTCGGAGTTGGATTGTCACTGATGTACGAATACACGACTTAATTTTTTGTATAAACCAACGACTTTGAATATTCAAAAAATTCATTGTTGTTTTAAAAAAATAAGTTTGCTTATTTTCAAAAATCGTGGTACTATTAGTTGAATCTATCTCATATTGAATCAGTATTATAGAGACTACATATCGTTATACAGGGTATGGTTTGATAGGGAGTGGATTGTTTGTCGCAAGCAGAGCTGCGCAAAGAATGGGCTGAAAAATTTTATAATTATTTGTTAGTTGAAAAAAACGGTTCCAGACTGACAGGCGAGAATTATCGGAGGGATATTTCCGATTTTGAGCAGTTTATGATAGCCAAAGCTGGAACTGATTTTGCGTGGAATGAGATTCAGGTCATTCATATCCGTTCGTATCTTGCCTGGCTGAATCATGAGAATTATGCCAGACGGACCATTGCCAGAAGAATTTCTTCCCTGCGTTCCTTTTATAAATTTTTAATGCGGGAAGAGCACATCGGGCAGAATCCTTTTACCAAGGTCCGTACCCCCAAGTTGGATAAGAGGCTGCCGGTCTTTCTGGAAGAAACGGAAATCGATTCCCTTTTGGATCTGCCTGATGCCACACCGTTGGGATTGCGTGACCAGGCTGTGCTGGAAATGCTGTATGCTACTGGCTGCCGCGTGTCGGAACTGGCGGGTCTGCATCTTTCTGATGTGGATTTGAGCGGGCTCTTTGTCCTGTTGCACGGCAAAGGCAATAAAGACCGTATCGTACCCATCGGTCATACCTGCAAAGATGCGCTGCTTCGTTATTATGCCCAAAGCAGGGCTCCGTTAATGGCCAAGTATCATGTAGATGAGCATCAGTATGTGTTTGTCAATAACCGGGGCGGCATTCTGACAGACCGGAGTGTCCGCCGGATTCTGGATAAATATGTGCAAAAGCTGGCGCTGCAGAAAAATGTCAGTCCTCATACGATCCGGCATACTTTTGCAACCCACCTGCTGGAGCATGGCGCTGACTTGCGTGCCGTTCAGGAACTGTTAGGGCATGCAAGCCTATCCACCACCCAGATATATACCCATATTACCAATGAGAGAATCAACAAAGTGTATCAGAAAAATTTCCCGAGAGCGTGAATCACAATAAGCTTTACAAATGGAGGTGCATGAATGAAATTATTGGAGAAGGCCCGTAAACTGAACCGGCTGATGCAGAACGGGGAACGTGTTAAATACAAAGAGGTTGCATTATTGCTGAAAAACCTGATTTCCAGCAATGTATATGTGATAGATGTAAACGGAACTATTTTGGGCTATAGTCTGCTGGATGAATTTGAATGTGGTGTCATGCGCGATATGGTGCTGGTTGACCAGCGTTTCCCGGAAAAATATATGGAACTTGTAAGGGAAACGACGGAGACCAATTCGAATATAAGTCACAAAGAACAGATGTGCTCTTTTATTGACGATAAAAAGTGCATGTATGGGGAGAAGCGGACTACCATCGTGCCTGTTAATGGCAATGGCGAACGCATTGCAACGCTGATTCTGGCCCGTTATGACCGGGACTTTAATGACGACGATCTGTTACTGGCGGAATATGCCGCTGCCGTGATCGGCGTGGAGATTTTGCGGGAACGCGAGGTGCAGGTTCAGGAAAATGCGCGCAAAAAGGCAATGGTGCAGATTGCGTTTTCCACTCTTTCGTTTTCCGAATGGGAAGCAATCGTCAATATTCTTGCGGAACTGAAAGGTACGGAAGGTATCCTGGTTGCTTCTAAAATTGCGGACCGGGTAGGGATCACCCGTTCTGTTATCGTCAATGCCATGCGTAAATTTGAAAGCGCTAACCTGATTGAGACCAAATCGCTGGGAATGAAGGGAACCTACATTAAGGTTAAAAACGAATTCCTTCTGGAAGAAATCCGGAATCAGGATTGACGGTAGCAGTATGCGTTTGAAAACTGTCAGAGGATTAAATCGGTAAACTATGAGAAGCTTTTTCTATTTTTGGTCAGCGGTGGGCGTGCTGCTGACCGGTCTATATTGGCTGATGTACCGGCGTGGTTTTACTTTTTTAAACCACGCTTTTGTTTTGTGTTTCTTTTTGTGTTTACCGCTGCTGTTTTGCGCGGTCAATGTATGGGGACCGTCCCTTGCGATAGAACCCCGTTTATTGAGGCCGTTTGCTTTTTTGGGCGGATACTGGCTGGCGTTTTTCCATTATTCTGCTTACGCAGGAATTTTGTACATACTGCTGCGGCTGGCCGGGTTGCTTGCAGGGAACGGCGCTGCCTGGCAACACGCATATACCCTGTATGCCAAAGGAGCTTTTGTGGTTGTTATGGCAATTCTGGTTTACGGCGCCTGGAACGCGGTGCATCCCGTGGTACGGGAAGTGGAACACGATACCGGGAAGAACCTGCCTCAGCCGGTGAAAATCGTGCTGGTGACGGATATCCATCTGGGTTCCCTGTTCGGACGGCAGTATGCGGTAGAACTGACGGAGCTTATTAACCGTCAGAATGCAGACGTGGTTTTATTCGGCGGCGACCAGGTGGACAACAGTCTTACCTATCTGTTACGGGAAAAGAGCTATGAGCCGCTGCAAAAAATTAAAAGCAAATACGGCGTATATGGTATTTTAGGAAACCACGACCATTTTGACGGGCGGATTCAGACGGAATTGGAACTGTTTCGTTCCGTCGGCTTTCATATGCTGGTGGATGAAGCGGTTGACCTTCCCTGTCACATTCACCTGGTAGGTCTGGAAGATTATCGCAGCGAACCGCGCAATCCGTACTTGGAAAAACTGGCGGGCAAAGATCCCGGAAAAGCAAATTTGCTGCTGGAACATCAGCCCCGGCGTTTTTGGGAAGCGGAGAAGGCCGGCTACGATTTATATATGGCAGGACATACCCACGGCGGTCAGCAGGCACCGCTGAATTTCGTAACGAAACGTATGTACCTGCTGGATTACGGCAGTAAAAAGTTCGGCAACATGATGGGCATCACTTCCTGCGGTTATGGTTTGTGGGGGTCGCCGGTGCGTATCGGCAGCACCCCGGAAATTGTTGTAATCACATTGAAGTAGATTGTCATTGCTTGATAATGCGGGCGGCATAGTTTTTTTCTTCAGTTTTCTTAAGCTACTTAAACGGAACTACAGACGATGAACGATAAAAAAATGTTGGGCAATCTTTTGTTGTTACTGACGGCTATGATCTGGGGCACGGCCTTTGTATTCCAGCGCATGGGCATGGACAGTATAGAGCCGATTACATTTAATGCGGCGCGTATGGCTCTGGCTGCGGTGATGGTCGGCGCGCTGGCGTTTGGGTTGCGGCAGAGAAAAAATAAGGATGTTTTTCCTGACGGCACTGCCGGCCTGTCTGCCCCTGCGGCAGCAGACAACGCTGCGGCGAATGAAAATGTAAGTGCACTGACATGCAGTCAGACAGTAACAGGAGGTATCTGCTGCGGTCTGTTTTTAACGGCGGGCAGTGTGTTCCAACAGATGGGCGTAGTGTATACGACCGCAGGCAAGGCCGGGTTTATTACGGCCATGTATATGCTGCTTGTGCCGATTCTGAATTTTCTTTTGTTTAAAAAGAAAAATTCCTGGCTGGTATGGCTGGCCGTGTTTATTGGTGTGGGCGGCATGTATCTGTTATGTGTGAAAGAAGATTTCAGCCTGACCCTTGGCGATATGCTGGTCTGCATCTGTGCGCTGATGTTCAGCGGGCACATTTTGTGCTGCGATTACTTTGTGAAACGGGTCAACCCCATTGAACTGGCTGCCATCCAGTTTACCACGGCAGCGATTGTTTCCGCCGGGATAGCGTTCTGTATCGAAACGCCCCACTGGGCAGGCATCGTGTCTGCCGCCGTTCCGATTTTGTACTGCGGCGTGGTTTCAGGCGGCATCGGCTATACATTGCAGATTGTCGCCCAGAAGTTTACAGATCCTACCATTGCTTCGCTGCTCATGAGCCTGGAGTCTGTTTTTGCCGTGATTGCCGGAGCGCTCTTGCTGGGTGAGCAGATGAGTTCCCGGGAACTGTTGGGGTGCGTGGTGATGTTTACGGCTACGATCTTGGTGCAGATTCCGTTGCCGGAACGGGGCGAGACCTGAAGATAATATCCGTGTGTTCCTGATATCCGGTGAGAGTCGTCAGGAGATGGTATAATAAGGCAATACTTGTCGGGAGACAGTAAAATAATTCAGTAGACGGTACATCATACTGGGATGAACTGGACATGGCTCATCGTATTTTGTGTACAATATACTTTTAATAAACCCGCTTCGTTTTTACAAATAGTGTAATATCTATTACACTATTTTTTTTGCGGCTTGCCCATGCATGCTTTATAATTGATATCTATAGGGAGAACATTTTTTAGAAAGCGGATTGCATTGTGTTTCCTTATAACAACTGTGAAATAGGGGGAAAAGAACATGAAGATTTCGGAACGGGCGCTGGGAATGGAGACTTCTCCGATTCGGAAGCTGGCGCCTTACGCAGAAGCAGCCAAACAGAAAGGGAAGAAGATTTATCACCTGAATATCGGGCAGCCGGACATTGCTACTTCGCCAAAGTTTATGGAAGCTATCCGTAAGTTTGACCAGAAGGTTGTTGCTTATGGCAATTCCCAGGGCGATCCCAACCTGATCAAAGCAATTCAGAAATATTATGACGATTGGGGCATGCATTACGAAACCAAGAATATCTATATTACCAATGGCGGCAGCGAAGCCCTGGAAATGGCAGTGTTCAGTCTGTGCGATCCCGGGGATGAGATTCTGGTGTTTGAGCCGTATTATGCAAATTATACGACCTTTGCCAAACTGGGCACCGCTAAAATTACGGCCGTTCCTACCAGTGCGGAGGACGGGTACCGCCTGCCGGATCAGGCAACTGTGGAAAAATACATTAATGATAAAACCAGAGCTATCCTGCTGACCAACCCGGGCAATCCTACCGGCGTAGTCTATAACAAACAGGAAATGGATATGATTGCGGAAGTTATCAAAAAGTACAACATTGCTCTGATTTCCGACGAAGTGTATCGTGAATTTGTCTATGACGGAACGTATACCAGCTTTGGCACCTACAAAGAGCTGGAACAGAACCTGATCCTGGTGGACTCCGTTTCCAAACGGTACAGCGCCTGCGGCGCCCGTATCGGTTGCATCATCACGAAAAACACCGAGCTGTGTGCCCAGTTTATGAAACTGTGCCAGGCCCGTCTGTGTGCTCCGGCAGTAGAACAGGTGGGTGCGGCAGCCTTGTACGATACGCCGGCTTCGTATCTGGAAGAGGTTAACAAAGAGTACAAAAAACGCCGTGATACCATTGCGGCCGGACTGGCAAAGATTCCCGGCCTGGTTTCGTCCCAGCCGAAAGGGGCGTTCTATGTAATGGTCAAGTTCCCGGTAGACGATGCGGAAAAATTTGCCATCTGGATGCTGCAGGACTTTGACATGAACGGCGAAACGGTTATGATCGCGCCTGGCAACGGATTTTACGCGACACCGGGGAAAGGTGTGGATGAAGCCCGCCTGGCCTACGTGCTCAACTGTGAAGATTTGGAAAAGGCGATGGCGTTGTTGGCTGAAGCCGTAAAACAGTATCCGGGACGCAAAATCTGATGAGCGGGAACAATCGTAAACCAGTATTCAGGGTTTCAAATCCGAATGAAAAAAACAGGGATTTGCTGAACTGAATTGCATCAGACTCATTTGCATCAGGATTGTGAAAGATATCGCTGATTGAATCAAATAAAAAAACAGGCAGTTGGCGTTAAACCAGCTGCCTGTTATATTTGGGGCTTTAGCGCCAATAAACCCCCGGTTCAACCGGGGGTCGGTAAAAAATACTTTAGTAAACGGAAGAGAAAACCTCCTGTGTTAAGATTGATGTGGCCTGGCAACCACACTATCAACACAGGAGGTTTTATCATGCAAGATGATGTAAAAAGTTTATCACATAGCAA